>DAHXGO010000070.1:0-4078 GCA_027332905.1 Microcaldota archaeon
ATAAGATGATGCAAAACATTCCATTAAGGCTAAAAAAAGTATTTGAAAATGCCGATTTCGACACTGCAATAATAATGAATCCCTCACAGATGGACAGCAATTTCCTCTACCTAAGCGGTTTCCCAAGCGGAGTATTCGAAATGTCTTTCATAATTGCGACCAGAAAGAAACTGGTCTTGCTGACAAGCATATTAGAATATGAATTGGCAGTAAAACAGAAGCCCAAAGGCATGGAGGTCATACAGTTCAATAGCAGGGCAGATATATCCAAAATAATGAGGCAATACTCTGAAGGAAAGACTGTAGCGATAAACGAGGAATTTTTACCTTACGCATACTATAAGTTCATTAAAAAGGCCGCAAATCCAAAGAAGATCGTAGACGCAGGGAAGGCATTTGATGCAGCAAGGGAAATAAAGGGCGCCGATGAAATAGAAAATATTAAAAAAGCGGTAAAGATAACCAAAACAGCACTCGAAGCAATAGAATCTGATTTTGCGAATGGCATAACTGAAAAGCAGATTGCTGCAAAATTCGACTATTTGATGATGAAACATGGTGCGGAAAAGGCTGCTTTCGATAGCATTGTTTCATTTGGCCCGAATACTGCATTGCCGCACCACCTGCCTGACGATACAAAATTGAAGCCAAACAATTTTATAATATTGGATGTCGGGGCAAAATACCATGGCTATTGCGCAGACATTACACGTACATTCATCTACAAGCCAGACAGAAAAAGCCTGAAGTGCAAAAGGATGTCGAACATGTATGAAACCGTACAAAAGGCGCAGGCTCTTGGTTTGGAAATGGTAAAGCCCCAAGTGGACGGCATGGACGTCCATAAAGCGGTCGCTAAATATATAGGCAGCGCAAGAAATGGCATATACAAAGGAAAATTCATACACGCGCTGGGCCACGGGATAGGCCTTGACGTGCACGACAATGTCGCGCTTTCACTTGTCCATAAGCGGATAAAGGAGGGGATGGTCATGAGCGATGAGCCCGGCATATACATAAATGGATTCGGCGGTGTAAGGCTAGAGGATGACATACTTGTTAGAAAGGACAAGGGGATTTTCCTATAACATCATCTTCCCAACAGCCCATTAAGCTCTGTCCCGTCTATATTCAGCCTGTATTCGTTCATTATCTTTTTTATCAGCTGCGCTTTTTCCAAGTTTTCTCCGGCAGCAATCTTATCTATCAATGATGCCAGCGCCTTGCCAGAAATTCTCTCAAGCTTATTGGCCTTTATTATTTCATCAACGGTCCCTCCATTCAACGCAAGCCGCCTTATTACCTCCTCAACTCCCTGCTTTGTCAATCTACCATCGGCGAACTGAATGAATGCAGATTCGATTAAGCCTGCATCTATCGAATCGGCATCTATGCCCTGCCTTTTCATTTCAGTGAACTTTTGAAGAAGCATATTCGCAATGAATTTCCTATCTGCTTTAACTGCGCTGGCAATCTTTTTATAAACGATCAGCCTTGGCGAAAGCAGCATTTGCTTTACCAGCGCATCGTCATCCAAATCCTCTTTAAGCGCTAAAATCTCCTTTTCTATGTCCGGCGCAGACGCTACCGCCCTGTCTATGGCAGCTTTAGCGAGCAGCAACGGTTTGGCATCGGTTTCTGGATACATCCTTGAGCCTCCAGGGAGGGGCCTCATGAAGCGTGTAGTCCCTAAGTCTGCATCAAGGACCGATCGCGTCTCCTTTGGCACTCCTACCATCGCATATTCTGCCCGTTCAATGGCAAGCCTCACCGCTTTCTTGGAAGTGTATTGATCTCCTGCCACCAATATAAAAGCGTCGCCGCTATCTACGGAAAGCCTATTCTTTATGCCCTCAATTTCGCTTATTGTAAATCCATATTGCTCCAGATTCTCGTCGCTGTGTATTATGCCTTTGACGCCAGCCATCTTTGCATAATCGCTTATTTCACTGCCAAGCCTCCTGTTTGGATTTATCTCATTGCCAAGAATCCCGTTGAATCCAATAAGCCTGAATCCAAATACAGACGCGCCGTTTTTAGAACTGTTATTTATCACTTTTACTGAAGTTCCCCTAAATAAGTCAGTCAGTTCTACTGCCTGCCCTATGGATGCATTTCTGTCTAACAGTGTGTCCCTTATTTTAATTAAGCCGAGCTGCCTAATTACTTCGTTCTTCACGAACGTATCTAGCATATCTACCTCTTGCAATCCCTTTATCTCGGTCCTTGCACCTCCTTTTATGGAAACGTTGACATCCTGCCTTATGGTCCCTATGCCCCGCTGTACCATCCCAGATATCCTAAGCAGGGTGCCTATTCTAAGGGCTATTTCTTTAGCTTGTTTTGGCGTCTTTATGTATGGGCTTGTATCTATCTCTATAAGCGGTATCCCTATCCTGTTTGTATCATACACTGCAATATTGCCATTATTCGAGGCTATGCCTGCGGATTCCTCTTCGAGCGATATGGCTGGAATGTCTATACTGTAATCTCCTATTTTTATATTTCCATCCATGCCTATTATAGTAGTCCTCTGGAATGCAGCCGGATTGCTTCCATCTACGACCTCCTTTCTCATAGGTTCAAGTTCGTCCATGAACTTCATATTGAGGGAACTTGCAATTGCCAATGCTACCTCCAATGCCTCCGCATTAAGTTCATGCGGCGGTTCTTCATCTATATCTACAAGGCATGACGTATTCTTGTATACGTTGTATTCGAATGCCTTATCCTTGGCTTCCTCGAATTTTGCAGACATATCTATCTTTCCAGATTCTCCTGCAACTGCGCGTTGGCGCCTGTATATGCTTGATACTATCGGATCTGCCTGCAAAAGATTTGCAATGCACGAGCAATACAGCTTATTTCTGGTGGCAAGCCTTTGATGTATCTCCAAACCGCACAAAAAACCTATACTATCGTAATACTTGCTGCTGTCAGCGTACGTTGCATTATCCTCTTTTTTTGCCATAACTGATGCACCTTCAAGCAAGGAATTCGTCGTATTCCAGGCGTTCCTTTATCTCGCCAACCATATTTTTATTGAGCAGATTAGCAGCATCCTCCTTTGTGTAGTTCCCCAAAAGCCATCCTAATTTTACATAAGCGGTTTCGGGAAGCATATCCTCGCAGTAGATAACGCCTGCATTCCTAAGAAGCCTTAAGTTCCTGTAGACGTTCTCGTTCACCCTGCCGTATATGCATTGCGAGGTCATGCCTATGATCATGCCCTTGCTTATCGCATTCTTTATGTTTGGAAGCCATGAATCATTTTCATCTTTCGTAGAGGCGGGCGTGTGTCCCAGTCCAGTGCCCTCTATAATCAAACCTTTGTACCCTTTTTGCAAGTAAAAGTCTATTATATCTGGAGTTGAATTAGGGTATGCTTTTACAAGCGCCACCTTACCCTCAAATCCAGTAATAGCCTTCCCCATCATGCTGGATTTTTTAGAGTAGTCGTTCTTGTACTCTATGTTGCCTTTTATATCGACAAGAGCTAGTGGCGTGTCATTTATGGGCCTGAAGGCATCGCGTCTTGATGAATGCATCTTTCTGGCCTTTGTCCCCCTTATGAAATGGCACTTGTCATCCGAGCTGGAGCTATGCATGCATATGCCTACTTCGCCTATGTTTGATCTAGCTGCAAGATGCGCGGAGCATATCAGATTCATGAATGCATCGCTTGAGCCTCTATCGCTGCTCCTCTGCGACCCTGTCAAAACAACCGGGATATGCAAGTCCTTCAGCATGAAGCTCAACGCAGCTGCTGCATAATGCATCGTATCGGTTCCTATGGTTATTACTATGCCTTCAGCCCCTGCGTGCCTCTCTTTTTCCGCCTCCTTTGCTATGCCCTGCCATTCCTTATAAGACATATCCTCGCTAGATATGCTAAAAAGCTCTCGCGACGATATGTGCGCTATGCTGGCAAGTTCCGGCACCTCATAAAATAGCTCTTCCGGCTTCACAAGCATGTAAACTCCGCCAGTCTTGTAATCTATCTTGCTGCCTATAGTGCCTCCGGTATATATGAGCGATACATTTGGCAAGCTTTTATCTGGTTTTAGGTTTGATTTCG
>DAHXGO010000071.1:0-4005 GCA_027332905.1 Microcaldota archaeon
GGCTTCTTGCCCTTTTTCTTTAACTCTGGAATGGTGAACCGGTTCCAGAATATTTTATAGAGCTTGAATTTATCGGGTATGTCTCTTAGGTATGGGATGTACGGCAGAAAAATCAGAAGTGCGAATACGAATACGGCTATCGTGCCATTCTCGATGTCGCCCCACCAAGGTATCCCTGCAGTAACGATTTCCATTAGGTTATACGGGGCAACCCAGTAGCTGCCTATCTGCCACCATTCGCCGCCTGCGCGTATCATCCCGTACTGAGATGTCCTGAGCCCGTATTTCGTTGCAGTTGTGTAAAGCACACCCGAATCTGAAAGGAAGCGTATGTCATAAGTTTCATTCAAACCGCTGCTAGTCTCGCCCTGCAAGGCTTCTCCATATAAGCCGCTATCTGCCATGTGCGTCAGCGTGCCTACCACCACAAGCAGAGGATTCGACGAATTGATGGCATTGGCTATAGAGCCATTAGCCTCGAAGTATGCGAATGCTTGATCCACGCTAGCGTTTTGAGCAGAGGCGTTTTCACCTAGGAAAATGTTCTCATAGTTTCTAGTGCCCGTCAAATTTACGTATTCATCGTAAGGCACCGTAACATAGGCATTCCTGGTGCTGAATGAATACGGATCTATAGTATCGAGATATGTGGCAGTCCCTGACGTGAATGTGAACTCCTTCAAAAGAGTAATGGCCATTATGCTAGGGGTAGAGTGTGCTATTCCCTGTATTGTAATGGGCGGAACATACGGCGCCCTTAGGAATATTGCAAATAACAGTATGATTACGAATATGTATGCCATTCGCTTATACATTTTCTTGTGATCCGCTGGCACCATCTTATAAGGTATATCTTTTCTGTATGGTACGCTCAAGCCCTTTCTTTTCACCAGCATGTAATGGGTAAACATCAGTATTACAAGCAACAGAGGTATTATCGCTATATGCCACCCTAATAACGCGCCTTGGTTAAGAGGATTGACCCAGTAGCCTAAGCCAAAGCCGTTCCATAAATCTGCGCCTGCCTTATCATTCCATTGCGATACGAAATCTCCCCGTAACCCTATGCCAAAGGCGTATTCTAGGAATACCAGGAGCAGCATCAAGCTGCCTAACATCCATACAAGCTTCTTCTTTTTGAACGATGATGTTGAGAATTGAACAAACAAGTGCACCAATATCAGGGTAACGAATGCCTCTGCAGCCCATAGATGTATACTGCGGATAAACGTGCCTGCAGCAGTAAGGTCCCACCAATATGGGCCGAATATAACCATCACTATGCCGCTGGCTGCAAGTATGCCAAATATCTCGAGCAGATAAATGCCTATTGTGAAGAAAAAGTTGTTTCCATATGATGGAACGCTTCTTATATAAAAAAATTCTATAAACGACTTGATTTCCGATTTAATTGACTGGTCTCCGGCTTCTTCGCCAGGCTTGGCAGGAATCATATCCTTCTTAGTGCCTATGCCTGATTTGCCCGCTTCGTCTGTTTGCATTGGATGCGCCATATTTGATAAATATAATGGTTTAAAAGATTTAAAAATGTTAAATTAATTTATGCATAACACTCTTTGTTAATCAAATGCCTAACGCTCCGCTCGAAGCGGTATTCTTCACCTTTATGTTGTATCACATTCTTATGGTATAATAAAGGAGACGCGCCAATAATGCCGATGTCGGCATCATTGGGCCATTGAACTTAGCTAGAATTATTCTTTCTTCTTCCTTCCCTGCCTAGCCCTAGACACATATCCGTCGCTGTCTATGAAGTATATGTAACCTTTTTCTCTTTCTATCTTTTCATTTCCTGCCTTCTTTTTTGTGCCAGACTTGTTTGCTCTTTGAGGACTCTGCCATGCATATCCGTCCTTTCCTAGATAATACAGGTATCCTTCCTCTCTCTTTATAGCCTCTCTTGATACTCGTTCTGCCATGAAATCACGTATTATTATATGCAGTTCAATATTTTAAAATGCGATGTTTAAAAAGGAGGATTTAAAAATCTATCTTAAAGCGCATAATTGGGCGTTTTTGTGCGCAATATTTTTAAATATTCGCTGCATCAAGTAATATGGCCTTTGGCAGCAGGAATAAATACAATGAGTAAAAATCTTAAACCCATCCGCCTTGATTATTCTGGAGCAGGCTATTCTCCTTCTGCATTAGTCAAAAGATCCATATACGACGCCTCAAAACAAGCCGATTGCTACCCATACGAAGGGTACGAAGGGCTGCATGAAAAGATAGCAGGATATTGCAAGACTGAAAGCAGGAATATTTATGCTACAAACGGGGGCGATGAGGCAATAGAGCTCATTATAACGATATTCGGAAGAAAGATGCTTGTACCAATACCAACGTACAATGAATATGAATATATCGGCAAAAGCAGGAATTCCGAGATAAGGTATAAAAATTGCCTCAGCGACGACAATTCGTACTCATTGAACTATACAAAGGCAGACCTTAAATGGGCCACGCTTGTATGGATATGCAACCCTAACAACCCTACTGGAAGCATAATACCTAGGAAAGACATATTGTGGGTGCTCGACAATACGGACGCGATAGTCGCAGTGGACGAAGCCTATTACGAGTTTGCCGGAAACAGCGTAATTGACCTTATAAAGAGATATAAGAATCTTATTGTGCTGCGAACATTTTCAAAAGGATTCGGGCTGGCTGGATTGCGTTTGGGGTATATGGCATCTAACCCGTCTATAATATCATACTTAAAAGTAGCTTCGCAGGAATTTAACGTAAACCGGATTGCAAGGGCAGCCGGAATCGCTGCGCTTTCGAGCCTAAACTATTATAAAAAAAGAATAGCTGCCATGAAAAAACTAAGGGATGAGTTTGAGCGGTTTGCATCCGGATTAGGCATATACGTGTTCAAATCGAATGGCGGTTTTGTGTTCCTGAAGTTCAAGAGCATTGCCGAAATGGAAAGGATTTATGCTGAATTGAAAAATAGGGGCATCTTTGTATTTAAGGCTTCTGATTCTGAGTTTACCGGCCTGAAAGGCCCGTACATGAGGATAGCCATAGGCAATAGGGGCGATTTGTCTGTGCTGAAAAGTGAGCTTAAGTCCATAATGCAAAACTTATCAGATGAAAAGCCAAAATAACAAGTGCAGATACTAATTGCATATCTGTAAAAATACGAAAGCATAATATGAAAAGGATAAGAATAAAATAAAAAATATAATAAAAATTCCAATGCTTTTAAGGCATTAAGATTAGGACATTATTTCTCCTGTTGCAAATCTTTCCTTTACATCAGTTATCCTTACCTTTACAGCATCTCCTTCTTTCGCTCCCTTGACAAAGATTACAAAGCCGTCCTTTTTAGCTATTCCATCGCCTTTCGATGCAACTGCCTCAACCTTAACGTCTACTTCATCTCCTACTTTTACGGGCTTAGGTTGTGATGGTCCTGAGAACCTGTTCATTCCTCCCCTTCTGTCACCGCGCATTCCACGGCCTTCTTCAAAAGATCTGTCTTCTTCCATTCCTTCGTCTTGATTCATTCAATTCACTTTATTTTTTTGCACGTAAAATTAGGGCAGTTACGCCTTAATTTGTCCGCATATATATCTTACTATACAGATATTAATGGCTTTCGGTTGGCATGCTCTTTATCCTAAAGTCGTTGCCATGCGATCATGTGGTTGCGTATGATGTAAAAAACGAGCCTTGAACTCTTGAAGAACCAAATGAATTTATTTTTGGTATGCCAATTATACAAAGAATATTAAACTGCCTAAACATAAATACTACAGTAGATTTGCCGCTGGCGGGCATCTAGGTCAAACCGATTATCATCGAATCAGTAGTACATTAACTTGCACTTTTTTAACTTCCCGAGCGGGAAGTCCCCTTGACTTGGCAAGGGGATGAAAGTGAAAGAAAGTTATTTGAAGGAACAAGTATACCACGACTTTTAAGTCGTGGACGAATTGCCCACAGCATTCGCAACAGGTTAAATTCTCTTTTTCA
>DAHXGO010000072.1:0-3946 GCA_027332905.1 Microcaldota archaeon
GGGCGGCGCGCTGAACATAAGGAAAAGGTATCTCCAAATCCCGCTGCAACAGGGCAGCGGTATAGGAGTAGTGGGTGTCCTGGCACACCCGGCGGTATACCGTTGGAACGAACACAGATGGTGCAATGGCGCCAATGGTTGAAACAAATCTTGAAACCGTGAGGAACCCCACGAATTTATTCGTGGGAGGATGTCAGATTATATCTATGTACATCTTGTCGTTGAATTCATATGCAACCGAATCGTCATCGGCATGCATGCTCTCAATCATTGAGTTCCTGCTGTCATATTCTGATATGCCGTCTTCCACATTCAGCACGTATATGCGGTTATTGAATTCATAATAGGTTATTACCTTCCGCAATTCGTTCTGTATCGTTATAAGCACCTTTGCGCTTGGATTCCCGAGGCTTATAATCAGGCTGCATAAGAGCACATTTTTGTCTATGATATCTCCTGCCATGAACTGGAGCGTTTCTTCAGGCATGAGCCAGAACTGCAATGGAAGCGATACGTATTCTATTTTATCCCTAACGAATTCGAATGCTGCCATACTGGCTTCAAAGAAATTATTTTCATATGTATAAGCGGCGAATTTCGACTTCAATGCATCTGCTTTCTTGATTATTTCTGCGTTGGTAGGCGTCACTAGCGTAGGCAATTCTGCCACCGATATGCTCTCTTTTTCCTCTATATAGCTTACATACCGCATTATTATGGCCAGATATATCCTGTTCAGCTTATAAAGATGCTCTGATGGATCCTGCTGGCCCTGCAGGGCACTTTCTTCCATATATAAGGTATTGCTAGAAAAGGATAAAAACTATTGTTTATCAGATTAAATTGGTGCAGATGATAAACAAGCGCATTGCTGAAATGTTCAATGAGATAGCGCTAATGTTGCAGGTTAAAAATGAAAATGATTTCAAATTTGAGATAAGGGCTTATCAGAGAGCCGCCCTTACCATAGATTCACTGCAGCAGGATGTTGGGGAGATTTATGCTAAGCAAGGCTTGGGCGGGCTGATGAGCCTCCCAGGAATAGGCGAGGGGCTTGCAAAGAAGATAGAGGAATTCGCAAAAACAGGAAGGATGAAGAAATATGAAGAATTGAAAAATGAATATCCAATAGATTTCAAGACTCTGACTTCGATAGAGGGGGTGGGGCCAAAGACTGCAATTCAGCTTTACAATAGGCTTGGCGTTAAAAATCTTGAAGATTTGAAAAGCGCAGTTGCATCCGAAAGCATCAGGAAGCTGCCAGGTTTTGGGGCCAAAAGCGAACAGGTTATAAAGGAGAGTATAACCATGATGGAGTCAGGCAAGGGCAGGATAACGCTCGGCGAGGCGCTTCCAGAAGCAGAGAGCATAATAAAAATGCTCTTAGATACTGGATTGGTGGAGAAGGCAATAATATCCGGATCGGCAAGGAGGATGAGGGAGACTGTCGGCGACATTGACATATTGGCGATATCGGACAAGCCCGAAATGGTAATGGACGCGTTCGCGAATTTCAATGGGGTGTCGAGCAGCATAGTGAAAGGCCCCACTAAGACTTCAGTATGGCTAGATATAGGCATAAGCTGCGACCTTCGCGTGATAGAACCAAAAAGTTTCGGCGCGGCGCTGCAGTACTTCACAGGCAGCAAAAGCCACAACATAAAGGTAAGAACCATTGCAATAAAAAAAGGGTTCAAATTGAATGAATATGGATTGTTCGGCAGAAATGATGCATTAGCATCAAGCCTTGATGAAGAGGCCATATACAAAAAACTAGGCATGCAATGGATGCCTCCTGAGATGCGTGAAGACAGAGGCGAGGTGGAGCTTGCAAAGAGGAACATGATTCCTAAATTGGTCGAATATGGAAGTATACTTGGGGATTTGCATACCCACACAAAGGATACTGATGGGATAAATTCAATAGACGAGATGGCAGACGCCGCAATAAGAAATGGCCTTAAGTATTTTGCCGCAACCAACCATACGAAGAGCCTCAGAGTTGCGAAAGGCATGAATGAAATGCAGTTTTCGAAATTCTTCAAGAAGATAGATGCCCTGAACACCGTATTGGATGGCAGGATTAAGATACTGAAGGGCGCCGAAGTGGACATACTTAAGGACGGGAGCCTTGACTTAGACAGGAAAATGCTCGATAGCATGGACTGCGTGGTCGGCGCAGTGCATTCGAATACCAATATGAGCGAAAATGATATGACGGAAAGGATATCAAAGGCCATGGATTCTGGATTTATTGACATATTAGCGCATCCAACCGGCAGGCTCATCAATGAGCGCGAGGGATACAAGATGGATTTAGACGTGATTGCTGAATGCGCGGAAAGGAATGGCGTCGCACTGGAAATAAATTCTTACCCTAAACGGCTTGACCTGAATGATACCAACATCATGCTGGCATCAAAATACAAAGTTATGTTTGCAATAAATACTGATGCGCATAACACCGAACAGCTCTCTTTTATGAGATATGGCGTTGGGACCGCACGAAGGGGATGGCTAGGCAGCGATAGGATACTTAATGCACTGCCATTGGGCAAGTTGGAAAAGGCCCTTGCCTGATGCCATAAGAAATAACTCAAATGAATTTGGCCAGACTGAATTGGTTTGTTGTTATCTCTGAGCCTATGCCGCCAAAGACGTCAATTATCTCCTCTTTAAGCAGCATGATCCTCTGTTTTATGTATGTTTCAAGATCATACCTGTCTGCAAGAGTTATTGCCATATCCAAATATTTTTCTATGCCGCCCTTTGATATTGTAAGGAGGAGCTTGCCGCCGCACCTGGTGCATTTGCCCATTAGTGGTACACGCCTATATTTGGCATTGCACGCGACGCACCTGAATGTCTGCCTGGAGAACGAATGCAGGTTGCCCATCAGGTCTGGTATAAAATGGCTTAATATGAGGCGCCTTGCCGTATCGCGCTTGTCTATGCTATAAAGTTTGTCCATAAGCTCGAACTGCACCTTTATCTTGTCATGCATGGTCTTAAGCTTTGTGTATGAGCTTTGTATTGGTGAATCCGCAACTGCGCTTGCACTGCTGGAATGGGTGAAAAGTATGTCTTTGTATATGGCATCGCTGTTTAGCCTGCTCCCTACAAGCTCCATGCTGACTTCTCCTGGCTGTGGATAATCATAAGTCTTATCGTAGAACGCTTTGGTGAAGTTAGGTATGACCTCCATCACATGCACTTCGTCGTCTACCTCTTCAGGCTTCACATTGACGGTAAGTATGAGCGGTGCATCCATGGTTCCGCCTATTGTGCTTGGCAGGTATTGCCTTGAGAAATTTATGAGCCCGTCCAACAGCATCATCGTAGTGTCCTCGTCCCCATCGCAGTTCCTCCTTCTTGCAGATATGACATAGGGATGGGCAAATCCCACGTTCGCATCTGTAAACCCTATTATCCTGCCTAGCACTCCTGCAGATGTATGCGGCGACAAAGACATGACTAGATGTCCGACAAGGTCGCCCTGCGATGCTGCATTGTAGAAAGGCTCCATTCTGTAATATTTTACAAGGAGGTCGTCTATGAATTTTGTTACCTTGAGCATGTATTCTGCACCACGTGCATTGAGTATCACGTCCTGGTGCATCAGCTCAACGAGCTGATTTCCGTCATTAAGGTCGTTGCCCTGATAATCTTTGGTATATCCAAGTTTCCTGAGCGCTTCCACGCTTGTTTTTACCTCGTTTGGATAGAAATGAGTCATAGGCACATCAGTAGCATCAAACCTTGCAGTCCCATCCTTGAATATATAGACGCCACGCATGCTCCTGAGGATGCCTTTTTCCAATGGCTCCGAAACCTTGTTTGCGCTGAAAAGCCCCTTCACGCCTTTGACAAGCTTTGGCATGGTTTGCATGCCCAGGTTTTTCATAGCAGCATTGGAGATCTCTACAATGGATATTCTTTTCATCTC
>DAHXGO010000073.1:0-3799 GCA_027332905.1 Microcaldota archaeon
TATAAGTGACAGAGGCAAAGGTTCATTGAGCCCAAAGACGTTTGGAAATGAGACTATTGGTGGGATAGGTTTGCTGTATTCTGAATTCGTTCCGAACAGCACAGGGTATGCAAATATAGAAATAAGCGCAACTTTTGCAACGTCAAATGGATTAGTATACAGAAACGCGTCTTTAAACACATATGTATCACCCGGCAATGGATCCGCAACTGCACTCCAGAATCATGTTTACAGCCCCAGCATGGCTGCAAAAGACGAATATGTAGCATTCGGCGCATCTGAATCAAATCCAATTTATAGGCTATCGTACAGTTCGCATTGCAGCCAACTGAACTGGTGGTATCAGCAACTTCCGATAGGACAGCAATGTGGAAATGCCAAATGGTATTTCTTTATATCTTCAGGATACTGTTATTATGATTACGGAGCGCCCACAGTAACATACTGCGTGTATCTGGACCCAACCGGGGGAAATTATTCCCAGATAAACCAAACTGGATCAAAATCCTACAATTTAACGTTGAATCTGACCAATGGTACGGCACGGCTTTCATCTATTTTGACCCAAGATGCAAATAGAAGCCAGTTGCTATACGAAAATAAGAGCTATGGGAACACATATGTTTCTGGTGTGATTGAGGGTTTTTACCCGAAACCATACAGCAACGAACTTTTCATGAATGATAATTCCACCGAAAAAGTGGTAAACATTAGTTATTATTCGTCGTACATGCAGCAGCTAAACAATGTAAATGCAGAACTTGCATATTATAATAATTCAGAGGTGAGCGGAAGCGATCTTAGCTCCATACTGCAGGTAATTTCAGGATACAACACATATGAAAATGCGTTCGTGTCTGCAATAAACAGCACATCAAAGTATTGCGCCCTTTCAGATCTTAACGGGCCGGTCTATAAATGCAGGACGTATTCGCCCTTTGAATTTACCAACATAACTGCAGTTATAAAAAATTATTATGGGGCGAACAATTCATACATCGTAGATGGGTCAGAGGTTAATATAAGATGATTTGATGAAAGCGCAAATGGCGATGTTTGAGGCATTTATTGCCTTGCTTATTGCCGGGGCTTCGTTCTCCGTAGCATCAATTCTCGCATATGTTCCAGTGCAGGCGCATCCTTACGGTTTTGGGCTTATAAATGCCAGATATGACATTACGGACCTGTTTTACGGCAATGCAACATTACATAAGTGCATATCTTCTTCACAGTATACAGGCAGTTGCGATACTATGATAAAAAATATTATGGGCATATATGGCTTAACAGGAATGGCCGTGGATAACAATGGAAATGTATCTATTTATGGAAATGGGACCTGCGCCGAGCATGAAAATTTCTGCCTAGTGGATAACAAAAATATGACATACAGACTTTCTTGCTTATCTTTATGTGGTGCATAGATGTCTTTTTACGGTATATTATTGGTGTCGGTTAGCGTGCTTGCAATAATCTCGGCTGCAGCCATAATCAAAGAATCAGATATAGCATCAGTGGTATATGGGGATTTCGGCGGCTATGCAAACATGCTTGCAGTCCAATCCTTCAGGAATATGATTGTTAATACGGAGCCCATCAATATGGCATCATATCAAGAGTGGAAAGACTCCATAGGTAATGCTGCGCTTGCAGATGGGATAGTGTTAAATACAAACGGAAATGAATTTATAATAAGAAGCATAGGCAAACCATATGTTTACACGGTAATAATCAGCAATTTGAGTTCAGGTTATGGCAGCCACACTCTACCTTAAGGGGGGCTTGGTCTGCACCTGCATGGTATGTTCTTTGTTAATCGACTATGAAGCGTTACATGTCGCAGGCAGAGGCATGCCCTCTATCCCTTTTCTCCCTTTTTCGTCGGGATAAGCGGCAAATCGTATGCCTTCATGCACTCTGCGATTGCGTAGCGCAGTTAACATTTATGCCAGTATCTATCGCGTGTTTGGCATGCACAATTCATCCACGGCCCGAAGGGCGTAGTATTCTTGCCGCAAAGAATAAATAGATTTTATTAAATAACTGTTGTGCGTATTAAGGATAGAATGTGCCTTAGTGGTGTAACGGCTGCACGGAGGACTGTGGATCCTCAAGTCCGGGTTCGACACATTAATTGCGAAAACCCCGGCTAAGGCCTAATAAATTTTATGTGCAGAACATCCTGATTGATTATAATATGTGCAGCGCAAACCATCTCATGAAGCGCCTGATCCTAATATTCATAGGGCTTGTATTCTTTTTTATGTCTTTTATCATGGCTTTGTAAAGGATCTTCTCCTGGGGGTCAAGCTTGCCTTCTTTCACTATCTCCTGCCTCTTTCCATCTACTGTCTGAGTCTCTGTCTTGTTTATGACGTCCTTTTTCACCATCGAATACCATTCGTCTAAAGAACTCCCGCCAGTATCCTTATCCTTCAATACTTTCAGCATGTCTCGCATAGTCATGTCTCTTCCGCTCTTGTGCTCGTATTCGTGCAGCAGCGGCAGCATTGCAGCCTTATCGCATACTCTTTCTATATCCGCAGCTGAAAACCCGATAGTGGCTCGCGCTAGTCTTCCAAAGTTTATATGGGATTTTGGCTTATCCCTCGTATAAAATTCGAATAGCTTTTTCCTATCTTTATACTTCGGCGGCATCAGATAAACGCTGTCGCCGAATCTCCCGCTCCTCTTGAGCGCAGGGTCTATGTCCCAGGGATGGTTAGTTGCGCCTATAACAAAAAGCCCATCAGGATTCTTTTCGACTCCGCTCATCTGAGTAAGGAATTCGTTCACTGCCAGCCTTAGGGCAGAGCTTTCTCCTCCTTCCTGCCCGCCGCCCCTTTTGACCCCAAGGGCATCCAGTTCATCAAAAAATATTATGCATGGCAAGTTTTCTCTCGCCTGCACGAATATCTGCTTGAGGTTCTTTTCGGTATTTCCAGTATACATGTCGATTATCAGATTTATCTGTGCTATTATCACATTGGCTCCTGCTTCGCCTGCTATTGCATTTACTATATGGGTTTTTCCGTTTCCGGGGGGCCCATATAATATAAGCCCAAGACCGAGCTTCTTGCCATATTTCTTAAATAGTTCTGGGTGTTGTATTGCAAGTATTACATTGTCATGCAGGTATTTTTTCACCTTTTCCAAACCCATTACGCTGTCAAACTTTACGTTAGACTTGTAGAATTTCACTCTCTTTATCTGGCCTTCTTCTATCAATTCGGTATTGTCATTCTTGCTTGTCTGGCTATTTATTGATGTCTGCTTCTCTTTTTGCGCGTCTCCATAGTCCATGTGTATAAGTGAATCGAGATGCTCAAGCCGGTTCTTTGCTTCAGAATATCCTGAATCTATTTTAAGGGATTTTTCATACCAGAACCTTGCCCCAAGTAGATCGTTGCTAGATTCTAATATATCGCCGAATAATAGGGGTGCGTCCGGGCTGCTCGGCTGCAATTCCATGACTTTTTCTAGGTCTGCTTTTGCAGCATCATAGTTGCGCATTATGCGCTCCGTGAGCGCCTTATTAAAATAGGCATCTGCGTATTTTGGGTCTATGCGAATTGCTTCGTCAAATTCCTTTATTGCATCATCAAATTTGCTAGCCTCGAACATGCTGTTGCCCTTTTTCCAATGGTCCTTAGCATTTAAATCCACTTGGGACGGGCTTTCGTTTGGCTGTACTGCTTCGTCTGACAATAAATCACTCAGATGCAATTTGATTGCACAAATTAAATATTTATAGATTATTAGTTTATATATTCACTGCTTTTTATGCCTGTCGAGAAAA
>DAHXGO010000074.1:0-3783 GCA_027332905.1 Microcaldota archaeon
GCTCAAACAAAAAGCCCAGCCAGCCGAAGATGACTAACGACCAATTCAAAAAAGATTTTCAGGAAAAGCGCAATGCTGAGGCTGATCTAAAAGCAAAAGAGTATTACATAGATAAGTACAAAAAACAGCTGGAAAAGATAGAGCATGAAAAGCAGGAAAATGCAGACGAAGAGAGAAGAATGCAAGAAGAAAAGCAAAAGAAAGCGCAAAAAAAATCAAACCCATCAAGCAAACCAAACCAGCCAAACCCTCCAAACAAACCGAGCAAGCCATGAGCATTGCAAAAAGCATTGCAAAACATCATCTGTGGCATGTCAAAAGAACTAAAGCACTCTCCTTAATATCTCGTTGCCTATGTCCTCCCCTGCAATGATCTCGGGCATGACTATCTTGTAGATTCCAGCATGGCCTATCCTCTGCAGGTTTTCCTGCTGTGCTATTCTTGATATCACCTTCAAACTATCGTTTATGGATTTTGCCGATATTGATATCAGTATGTTTTGCACATCGTCAGAGCTGCATGTTATCAGATGCGATGCCCATTTTGCACCTGCATTTCGCAGTACGTCTATCTGCGTTGGATCTCCGACTATCGGAAGCTTGCCTTTGCTATAAAGGAGGTCTGCCTCCTTTTCATTATCTACTATAACTACATAAGGTATGCGGTCTTTGTCCAAGCCCTCAATCAGCGTTTCAGAAAATCCGTTGAAAGGCGCTATTACCATGTGGTTGTGCAGCCTCTTTATCCTGTTCAGGATTATCCTATCGCGTATCCTTACGCTTCTGAAGAAGTCAAAGAACAGGGATGCAAGCCAAACCGTCAGCAGTGCAAATATGAAAACGTCTAGCAGATTTGCAGCAAATATGAGCGGTGTTTTGGAAATTGCAAAAGGTAAGGAGTAATACATTATGTCTAATGCGGCGAGGAAGTTCCACACTATAGCTACATTAAAGCCAACCCCTGCCTTCAATGTGAGAATTACTGATATGAGGAGCAACAATGCAGATGCATAGATGAGCAAATATTGTTTTTGTCCAGCCATATTCAATTACCCTTAAATATTTTTTTTATGCTGTTGCCCAATTCAAGCCCTGCAAGTATCTCAGGCACTATGCACAGCGATGCGCCAGCCCTATGCATTTTTGGCACTGCAAGTTCATCCTTTGCCCTAGCTATTATAAGTATATCCTGATTAGCGTGCCTTGCAGTTATTATGCCTAAAAGGTTCTCGAAATCGCTTTCCGTGCTGAATATAATTGCACGCGCGCTCGATATGCCTGCTTCTGAGAGCACGCTCTCACTGGTGAAATTTCCAAATATCGTCCTGTAGTTCAGGCTTGATGCCTGGTCTATTTTCGCAGAGCTGTTATCTACAACTATGAAGTTCATGTTCTTTGAGGAAAGGTCCATGCAAAGCCTCTCTGCAAGCATGCTGTATCCGCATACAATTATCCCTTTCTGCCCCCGTCGCATCCTTAAATGACTCAGCCTTTCGCGCAGCTTTATGTTTGTTATTAAATCTATTATCCCCGCCAAGAGGAAACCTATCGCCACTATCTTTATTATCCCGTCCATTATCAGGATGGAAAACAGCGGCCAAAAATCTGCGCTGAAGATGGGAATGTAATGTATTATCGCAGGAGCTGTGTTTACTCCTATGGTATCAAAAAGCACGCTTACTGTGAAGTATCCAGCATCATATAAATTCTTTGTAATGAGGTCCACGAAATAAGTTGTTGCGAGTGCAAATACAACGACCACTACAATTACGAACGCTATGTACTTTATTGGTATTTTCTCTACAAATTTTTTAGGATCTATCCCCAACTGATCACTGCTTCTTCTTCAATTCTCCTATTATTTCATCGCTAGCACTCTTTTGCGGCGTAACGATGTAATCTGCTCCTGCTTCTACGAATTTCTCCCTTATCCTTTCGTCGTTTGCTCTAGTCGCAATGAACAGGCTTTTATTTAGGTCCCTTGCAGTAAGCACCGTGAATATGTTCTTTGCGTCATTATCCATTACTACTGCTATGGCTTTTGCACTAGTTATCCCTGCCGCACGTAAAGTTTTTGAAGAAGTGGCATCGCCTAATATTACGTTGTAATTTAACTCCTTTATGGTGTCTACGACGCTTGGGCTGTACTCTATAATTATAAACTGCACTCCGTGGTCTTCCAGTGCCTCAACCACTTTCTGCCCTACAACTCCGTATCCGCAGACCACCACATGGTTTTCTAGTTTCTGTGTTGCCATTAAATTACCAATTTAACGATATCCTTTTAATCCTATTACATATTTTATAAAGTTAGTATTAATAAATTGAGCAGAAAATCAACCATCGTTTCCAGCAGGGCCATCTGGCTTACAAACCAAGCTAAAATTCGGCAGCGAAGGCATAGGATAGAGAGGGGGCTCAGAACTGCAAATAATTTTAATCTATAAATTTTTGAGAGAAAAGCGTCAGACATAATTGCTAAGCTTTTTCTGCATTAATATATTCTTCAAAATAGTGCTGTTTGCTATGTAATTGCCGACAGGTATTGAAAGCCTACTTTTGATGTAGCCTATCATCTCGCCTGTAGTGTGCAGTATTTCCGGTTTCATGCTAAGCGTCTCACGCACATGCTCCCTTACATTCCATACCCCTACCGGCATTATATATCCATCGTGAACCTCCCTCAATATCAATACTGTTGCCTGTTTTTTAAGCATGTCCAATTTTTCAGTAACTGCCAGCCTTGCTGCATAATAGCATCCGCCAATTTCGGCGTAGGTGCTTCTCCCCCTGTATCCTTCATATGAGGAGTATATGGAAACGTCATTGCCGTTCATATTCCAAACGGTTTTGGGATACCATGTTTCCAATGATTCGTATTCCCAATTTCCAGGGATAAAGAATATGAGCCATCTGTTATCCAATGAAACGTTATAATACGCATATATGGCGTCTACAACATTATTCTCCTTTATTATTTCCCTTTTATTCTTGGACAGCGAATCGTCTACTGCCGTTATGCTCCACCTGGTGGGCACGAACTTTCTTCGTTTCTTGAGCCCGAATATCCCGGCAGAAAAACTTTTTTGTATCTGAGATACAGGTATCCCTCTGCGGTATAATTCTATTATTGCTTCAGTCGCTGTTGCATCCGTATCAAAATATAAGCTCTCTATCTTTGCATCAGCTTTGGCGTTGTATACGTCAAAACTCCTGAGCTGCGCACTGGGGCCGAATGGCTGCACCTCATCATTAAAGTCCAGCTTAACGTATGGCTTTTTGGAAAACTGCATTTCGGTATTGGCAGGCCGTTCTGCCAATGCAAGGTCGCGTATTTGCTCCTCTATCCTTCCATTTTCGACGTTATCAACCTTAGTCAGATGCATGCCCCTGACAAGCGTAGAACGCATCTTTACTATGCTCTCTATAGGGGTGTGCCACCATCCTTCGGGCTTGTTAAGCATTGACGTATCGCCGAATTCAGGCGGGACTAATGGGCCTATAAATACTTTTGGATACCCGTATCTGCCTATGAAAATATCTGTTGGTGAGGAGCCTGACATCCCAAGCTGATTTATTACGGGCAATGCCTTTACCTTGTAATAATATCTGAGCAGAGCCGGGTCGCGCATATGCTGGTATACTATGGTCGACCTTTTGACCATGGGCGTAATGCCAGATAATTCGTTTATCATGCCTGCCCTGTCCATAGCAATCATATTACATTATTAGGGCAGATATTTATCCCTTTTTTAACTAAATTAATCTGATAAGATGATGCAA
>DAHXGO010000075.1:0-3772 GCA_027332905.1 Microcaldota archaeon
TTAACAGGAAGAAGCTCGATGCGTTTGACTCGTGGTTCAACAAGAACGCTGTGGCAGCTGTATTCTTCTCAAGGCTACTACCTGTGGTGCGCACCATAATGAGCTTTCCTGCAGGTTTTGCTAAAATGCCACAAAGGAGGTTCTTTGCGTACTCCATAGCTGGATGCATCATATACGATTTCGTGCTCATATACTTCGGATACAAAGCATTATCATCCAGCAGTGCGGTTGTCATACTGGCTTCGATAGGCGTTTTTGCCATAGCGCTTTATGCGTTATATCATTATTCGCTTAAATACATGAAATCCCACAACAAGACGTGATAGGTTTTACAATGCCTGCAGTATCGCACAAGAAAAGCATTCTTGTAATGGAATCCGGCTCGTTCAAGACGTTCGGCGGTGCAGTGAAAGACTCGCACAGGCTTTACGTCTACCTAAAAAGCCTTGGCAAGTATAAGATTGATTTTTTTGCGGATTTTTCAAAATTCGGCGAGCGCCCTCAGATAGCATTGGACGAGATGTATAAAACCCATTACGATCTGATAATAATAAATTCGATGCGCGATGTACTCCTGCTTAAAAAATATATGTCAAAAAATACCAGTACAAAGACCATGTATGTTGACAGGGGTGACATAGTATACCACTATTTTACGCTTCCTGGAAGCAGGGCCATATCGAGGCTCGCAGGTGTTTTTCCTATAAGTGCGGACATGTCAGATTCAATGTCAAAATCAATAATCAAGTCGACCAATAGTATCGCGCTCAAGCATGCCAGAGACTTCTTTTCGAAGGGCTATGGCTTATACCTATTCAAGGAGATGCGCAAATGGCTCACATGTTATATCGCCATAAACGCAGAGCAGGAACTTCGGGCCAGAAAATTTTTTACCAATAGGACAATGATAAAATACATCCCCATAGCTCCGCATGAGGAATTCACCAGCCTACGTATAAAAAAGGATTTCGAAGGAGGCATTTTTATAGGCCGGCTGGAAGAGACGCAGAAGCGCGTCTCGCTGCTCATACAAGGCGTAAAGGAGGTTGTGAGGATGCACCCAGAATTGGAAGGAAGGGAGCTCCTTAGAATATACGGCACTGGCCCTGATGAAGGATACTATAAGCAGCTTGTCAAGGAATTGGATTTGGAAAGCAGCATATCATTTCGCGGTTTTGCTCTTGAGAGCAAGCTTCTACATGCATACAACAATGCAGGATTCTTCGTCTCATCTTCATATTGGGAAGGATTGTCAAGAGTGTTTCTTGAAGCTATGGCATGCGGCCTTCCTGTGCTTGCGAATACGAAGAACAACAGGATGATAGATTACAAAAAAAAGAAATATCTTATCCGTGAAAACAAGAATGGCTTGGTATTCGAATACGGCAATATGCCTGATTTCGCCAAGAAGTTCTACCTATTGTATTCGGATAAGAAGCTTGCAAAAAGGCTTGGCGACAATGCGCAGAAACTGATATCAAAGGAACTCAACATAAAAAAGATGCTTGCATCATACAAAATGCTCATAAGCGTATTGCTCTCTTAATTCTGATGCCCCTCACAAAATCGTTTCGGCAAAGAAACATATAATAATCTAAATAGTGTGACTTAAATCAGATCCAATGCCTATGAACGCTATGAAAAATAAAACGGAATGGTGCAGCTTCATCAGAAGCGCAGATGCACCTGATTTCATCGAACTGCGTGGAAAATCCTATAAACTTCTAGAAATGCTGATGCGTAAGGAAAACATGAATGTAAGTGGGGATTCTATGACTTTATGTCGAATAAGCGATGACGAGAAAAATTTTGCATTCATAATCATACATAAACTGCGCACCCTTACTGGCAAGACAACAGGCTGGGCAGAAATTGCCACACTGCCTAAGTCTGATCATGACGAAGCCACAATGGATTTTATAGATGCAGTGGGGACGGAATCTATCTGATGCACTGCATGTATGCGCGCATATGACTAGACTCTTTTATCAGTTTCTATATTATCCTGCATGCAGAATGCCGGGATAATGAAAGCATAAATATCAAATAATACCAAATACTGCTTTATGACAACAAAGGACAGGCATATAAGCGAGTATAGTTTGATGCTTAAAAACGGATGTTTTAGCATGGCCGCGCATATCGCTAAAGAGCACGGATTAGGTAATGAAAAGGTCGCCTCTGCAGCGCAGAAGGCATACGAAGCTGAGATATCGCTTATAGATTATAGGGATGTCGAGCAGGCATACAAAGGCTATACGAACGCTGCATACATAGCTTCCGAATACGGAATGGATTATGAAGAATATGTAAAGCCCGCAGCCATAAATGCGTTCCTCTGGGCGAGAAAGGCAGGAAACGACATAGCGACCGACTGGCTTAAGCGTACTTATAGGCTAAGCGATAAGGATATAGCCAAAGGCAAACCCGAAGCGAGCATCTGGATCATAGATATAAGACATGAAAGCACAGAATGAGCTATTGGGGTAGCATACAGGTATTTTGAAGGGTTATACACATATATCGGCAACATCTGCGTTGCGTGCCTTTTTTGTAAACACCATCTTATTATCAATGAGTATTGGATACCTGGTTTTTAATGGTTTCCATTCTGTTAGGCATCTGCTGCAATGCTATGTTTTGATAACTATAAAGAGTAAAAATTTGCATGATGAAGGTATTTATGTATGCTTAATAAAGTGATTAAACGAAGCGGTTCTTTTTATGCAGATGCCGAAATCAAAGGAGAACATGATACTTGCCATAGTGGTAATCGGAACACTGATGGCTTCGATAGATTCCACTATTGTCCTGCTCGCTTTCCCTGCGATGACTGCTGCGCTTCATTCCACCATATCAACCATCATATGGGTAATACTGATATACATGATAGTGGTCGCGATATTCTCCACCCAGTTTGGAAGGATAGGCGATATATACGGCAGAGGCAGGATGTTCAATCTCGGCTTCGTAGTATTTACCATATCCTCGTTGTTGTGCGGCCTTGCCCCGACTGACATAACATTAATAATATTCAGGGCATTCCAGGCCATAGGCGGAGCACTCATATCCTCCAACAGCAGTGCTATAATTGCAGATACATTCGACAGGAGCCGCATAGGCAGGGCATACGGCTTCACTGCTATGAGCTGGAACATAGGTGCATTGCTTGGCATACTTCTTGGGGGCATAATAACAACATTCATAGGATACAGGTACATATTCTTCATAAATGTGCCAATAGGCATAGTGGCAGTTGCCCTAGGCCTAAAATACATAACCGACAACAAAAGGTCAAAGGATAAGGTGGATCTTCCAGGGATGGCATCATTGGGAATTTCAATAGCGCTGATAGCGTATGCCGGAATAAACTATGCGTCTATAGGCGCAAGCGCATTGAACGAGGCACTTTTTGCCATAGGCGTAGCTGCCGGCATAATCTTCATATTGTTAGACAAAAAGGTCAAGATGCCCACGATAAACTTTGTCATGTTCAAAAACAAGGTATTCAGAAACTCGCTGCTTGCATCGCTCTTCCAAGGCCTTGGATTCATGGGCGTCACGTTCCTGCTCATAATGTACCTGCAGGGAGTAAGGGGCTTTTCACCTCTCGATGCGTCATTGCTTTTATTCCCTGGATACCTGGTAAGCGGAGTTCTATCCCCATATATGGGAAGGTATTCAGATAAATATGGATCAAGGCTTATCGCTACGCTTGGCATAGCATTCATGATAGCTGGGGTAATGTTCTACATCCTGCTGCTTGGGGTTT
>DAHXGO010000076.1:0-3743 GCA_027332905.1 Microcaldota archaeon
ATCAGCAACCAATTTGCCTATGAATTCCTTAGATGCACGGCGATTAGATGTTACTAGGTGCAATTCGAAGCCATTTGACGAAAGGAGCTTCATTGCTTCAACTGCCCCAGAATCTAGCGCATGACATCGCTTCATTACGCTGTTGCCGCCATTAGGTACAATGCGTATCATGCTGAAGATGGCCTCCTTGAACGACCTTTCTATTTTTGAATCCTTCCTTATGAAATGCCTGCCGAATTCCTCCTCTATATCGTTCAATAGTGCGCCATCAATGTCAAAAACAGCTATTTTTTTACTAATGGATGAATTTTCTTGCACCATGCTCTCGTAATATAAGAATTAGGCAATCATCTTTAAATGTCTATATACCACTACGTTGATTGTCCATTATAGTTATTCTTGCTATATTTTATATTTTTATTTTAAAAATGATTAACGTGCTTTAGATGCTGGACAAAAATGCTGCAAGATTCGCATCCTCGTTATTCAAGAAGTATTACCTGAAAAACAGGATAAGCGTAGACAGCGTTGCCAGCAGGGAATTTGGATTCGGGGATTTCGAGAGCAAGATATCATACAGGCATAAGGGGTTCGAATCCGATGCCGAACTGCAAAAGTATATGGCAGCGCAGGCGCCTGCTTTTGTTTCATACTCTGCTTCATTCTACCGCGTGCCGACAGGCAGGCCTATGGAAAACAAGGGCTGGTTCGGCGCCGAGTTGGTTTTCGACCTGGACGCCACGGACCTGCATCTTGAATGCCAAAATGTGCACGGCTCTTCATGGGTGTGCGAGAACTGCTTCTCTTCGATCAAGGGCGAAACCATAAAGCTGGTGGAAGATTTTCTCATGCCTGATTTCGGGTTCTCGGAGAAGGAGATAAAGATAAATTTCAGCGGTAACAGAGGATACCACATAAGGATAAAATCCGACGATATCTTTGAACTCGGATCTGACGAAAGGAAGCAGATAAGCGATTATATATCCGGTGGGGGGATAAAGATGGAAAACTTCTTCCCTGCCATAAATCAGAGGAACACGAAGCTCGAGGGGCCCAAACCTACGGATTATGGATGGGGCGGCAGGATAGCAAGAGGCATGATAGAGCTGCTCAACGGAGGAGAGGAAAGGATGGCAACGCTAGGAATAAAAAGGGCCGATGCGCGCATGCTTTTGAAGAACAAATCCGAGATAATAGCAGGAATATCGATGGGCAACTGGGACAAAGTAAAGATAAGCAAGAAGGCTGAATTTTGGAGCAGTATAGTTGAGAAGATGACGATAAAGCAGAGCGATTCGATAGACAGGAATGTCACAAAGGATGTATACCATTTGCTCAGGGCGCCCAGCACACTGCATGGAGATACCGGGCTTGTTGCCAAAAGAATAGGATCGCTGCATTCCCTTGAAGCTTTCGACCCGATGAAAGACGGGGTTGTCTTCGGAGATAGAGACGTCAAGGTGCATATAGGAAAGGCCAATGCCTTTTACATGAAGGGCAGGCAGTTCGGGCCCTATGACAACATTGATGCTGAAGTGCCGCTGTACGCAGCCGTGTATATGGTGCTTAAGAGGGTAGCAACGCTGGCATAGAAATGGATGCATCTTTTGGAATGCGTGCAATAGAATAGATTTTTAATTTATGGCATGGTAAAATAATTGATGACAGAACGCGTACTTATACTGGCAGTCGACATAGACAACGACCTCTACCGCAAGACAAGGATAACTGGTCCGGTAATCGGCAGGAGCGCCAACCTTAAGGCGGCGGCTAAACTCGTATTTGCAGACCCCCAGGATTCAGACGGCAACACCATGTTTGAAGCGGTGAGGAAATACGACGAACTGAAGAAGATGGATTATGCCGTAGGCATAGCCACGATAACAGGCGCGGAAAACGAGGGGTATGTGGCTGATGCCGAGCTTTCGAGGCAGCTTGATAGGGTGCTGGATACGTTCAAGGCAGATTCGTGCGTGCTAGTCACCGATGGCGCAAGCGACAACAGGGTACTCCCCATATTGAAGACAAGAGTAAAGGTAAATAGCGTAGACATATTGAGGATGAAGCAGGCTGAGGAGTTCGAAAATACATATTTCACAATACTTGAAAAGCTCAAAGAGCCGCATTATGCAAGGATAGTATTTGGCATACCTGCCATACTGCTGCTGCTCTTCGCGATAAGCTATTATCTGAATTTCGGATGGCGGCTGCCCGTTGCCATAATAGGCATATATCTAATAATAAAAGGATTCGGGCTTGAAGACGCATTGATGTCATCTTTCCAGGGATTCGGCTTCAGCGTGCGCAGGGCAAGTTTCGTGCTTTACATAAGCTCCATACTTTTCTTCGTCATAAGCATCATACTTGGGTATGGGTATTATGCGCATACGCTTGCCACGACAAACAATATTATAACGCTTTCAGCAGCCGCGATCGAGGGATTCCTGCTCATATTCCCGATAAGCCTTGTGCTCTATTTCATAGGCAGGATAATGGATCTTGAGAACAGGCATATGCGGTTCAGGGCCATAAGCCAGGGGTCGTACGTCGGCTACATAATAATAGGGTTGGCCCTGCTCTACACGGCAGCTGCATGGTTCATAGGGCAACTGTATTTTTGGGAGTTTCTGGCGCTTAGCGCGGCAGCCATAGTGCTGGGCTATTTTGTATCATACATAAGCCTTGTGCTCAAGAAGCGCGCCATAGAGAAGGTAAATTTGAAGGACAAAAATGTCATAAACGACATTGGAGCATACATAGGAAAGATAACCAACGTAGATACGAAGGGCGGCGTAATGATGATAAGGACAGACTACGGGCGCGTAATAAAATTTGATATTGACAGGATAACAAGCGTGTCAGACCGCGTCATAGTCAGATAGCTTATCTGCATATGCGCCTAGAATTCGTTAGAGCCGTAAGGCAGTTTATTATTGTTTATCGTATTATACCTGAGTATCTTGTCTATTGTATTGATCGACTTCTCGCCCAATACCCTAGGTATGACTAGGTAGTAGTATTCCCTGAGCTTTATCGCCTTTATCAGTATATAGTCCTTCGTAAGCAGGAACCCGATTACGTGGAATTCGTTGTCCCTGAGCTGCTTGCTTATGAAAGCGAGCTTGTCTTCCACCTGCATCATATCAAATTACTATTTGTTGCACTAACATATTTAAATAGGGTTTCTAAATTAAAAACAAGCGAAGAAAAGAAAGGTTTAAATTTATGCCCTATTATAATAATAACTACCGTGATTGCTACAACAACAAAAACATCGTGCTGCACGAGCTGATCGGCGCACAGGTGCGAGTCGTTGAGAGCAATGACGTTGCGCAGGAAGGTATCAAAGGAACGGTAGCAGACGAGACCAAGAATACAATCCTAATAGAAACAGCGCAAGGTATAAAAATAGTTGTTAAGAAAACATCTGTGTTCAAATTCAGCATAGGACGGAAGAGCTTTATTGTTGAAGGCAGGGAAATAAACTTCAGGCCATATGAACGCATAGAGAAAGGCCTAAAGTTCTATAAACGAAGGCGCTTATAGCCAAATCAGGAATGCTGGATTCCAGTTATGTTTTAGAAGGAGTGATTTGTTGGAATGTAAAGATGAAAAATGCCCGATTCATGGGGGCCTCAAGACGCACGGCAGCGAAGTCGAGGGCGTAGTGGTTAGCGATAAGGCTGCAAAGACGGTAATAATAGAGAGGCCGTATACTACCTTCCTTAAAAAATATGAGAGGT
>DAHXGO010000077.1:0-3738 GCA_027332905.1 Microcaldota archaeon
CGAAGCTGCGAATAGATTCTTCCTCTTGAATATCTTTTCTGAGCTGTTTATTACCTCCCTCAATCTCTTGAATACTCTTGAGTGATAGAAATAGACGTGGCGCATGCTTTCTCCTAAGTTCCTTATTATTATCCTATTCGGAGGTATTTCAAGCTCATTTACGGTTATCTCGATGAATTTCTGCTCTATCTCATCATTGTTTGTATGGATTCCGATTGAGTTGTTCTCCTCATTGGCGTTGCATTGAAGGCCTGCCATGTAGCAGATCGATGGAGTAAGCTTTATTTTCAATGAACCACAGCAGAGTATTGGCAGGTCAGCTATATAAAAACGTAGGCTTTTCCTATGTCTAAAAAAGAGGGAAAGAAAACATGTGCAAATGATAGAGGATAAGAAATTTCCTCTGGAAGGATGTAGTCTTGAGTTTATTTAGAAAAGCTGCAACATTATTTTTTTTATTTTATCATACACATCTTTGAAAGATGTTTTTGAGGTGATCTATCCGCAGGTTCCCCTACGGATACCTTGTTATGCCTTAGCCCCCCTCACGAAACCTTAGTTCGACAGCATCATACGATACTGCGTCACTAAGACCCCACTTGGATGACTTGGCAGGCGGTGTGTGCAAGGAGCGGGGACACATTCACCGCTCGATGGTGACAAGCGATTACTAGGGATTCCAACTTCATGAGGGTGAGTTGCAACCCTCAATCCGAACTGGGGCTGGTTTTAGGGGATTGGCGTCCCATCTCTGGGTAGCAACCCATTGTACCAGCCTTTGTATGCCGCGTGTAGCCCTGGAGATTTGGGCTATACTGACGTACCGTGGCCCCTTCCTTCCTCCTGCTTAAACGCAGGCGGTCTGAACAGAGTGCTTGCCGCATCTCTGCAGCAATAGCAACTGTTCACAGGGATCTCGTTCGTTACCGGACTTAACCGGATAGTTCACACCACGAACTGACGATCGCCATGCAACACCTCTCGGCTCGTTAGGCAAAGTCTTTAGCTTGACCTTCATCCTGCCGTCGCTCCAGGTAATGTTCCCGACGTTGAATTCAATTAGACCGTAGCATCCACCCCTTGTGTGCTCCCCCGCCAATTGCTTTAAGTTTCAACCTTGCGGCCGTACTCCCCAGGCGGCAGACTTAACAGTTTTCCTACGGTACTGCTTTTATTCGTGATAAAAGCAACACCAATGTCTGCATAATTTACTGCTAGGGCTACTCGGGTATCTAATCCGATTCGTTCTCCTAGCCTTCGTCACTCACTGTCGGATGCGTTCTGGTTAGGCGCCTTCGCCACCGGTAGTCCTTATGGGATTATAGGATTCTACCCCTACCCTATAAGTACTCCTAACCTCTCCCGCTCCCTAGCTCAAAGGTATCTTATGCAAGCGCATATGTTGAGCATATGCATTTCACATAAGACGGTTTGAGCCAGCTACGGACGCTTTAAGCCCAATACTCGTGGACACCACTTGTGCCGCCGGTATTACCGTGGCGGCTGCCACCGGCCTTACCCAGCACTTATTCGCCAAGCTTACTAGACTTGGCAAAAGGAGGGGGTGAACCCTCCACTCAGACTCCCCCCATCACGCTTTCGCGCATTGTGGAGTTTTCGCGCCTGCTGCATGCCGTAGCACTAGGGCCCTTGTCTCAGTGCCCTTCTCGGGGCTCCTACTCTCATAGCCCCTACGGGTCAAAGGTATGGTGGGCCGTTACCCCGCCATCTGCCTGATCCGACGCAGTCTCATCGCAGAGCGTAAACGCTCCAATTCACGTCCCTTTTCGGGTAAGAGGCCTTCCAGCGATCTTACCCTATGTGGAATTATCGTCAGTTTCCCAACGTTATTCCCCTCTCTGCGGTAGATTGACCACGCGTTACTGAGCCGTACGCCACACATGAAGTTCATGTGTAGACTTGCATGGCTGTCGAAATCTGATAGCAGTGTCCTCTAGCAGCATCGACTAGAGTCGACTTTTTGGTTTTGTATTTGTATTTGCAATTGCGTTGCGAGCTATCTTAATTCTCAAGACTACATCCAATTCCAAATAGGAATTTTCATTATTGTAGAAAAGGTGAATTAACACCTAATGCTCTACAATATCAAAGCCTTCTCCCAGAATAAATCACGGGATACAGCCAATATATTTCTCAGATAACATTTAAATAGGTTGTTAATGCGATTGACATATATACTACAAGCTTTTTTCAGATGGAAGCTGATGCAGGATAGGTATAATGTGCTTTAAAGCGAAAATACCTGGGTGGAAAATAAGGCTTTGTATGTGCAGAATTCTGATTTAGGAATGGATTTATATATTATTGGAGATATTGTTAAGGCAAGCAAGCGTAGTCTAGCCTGGTTAGGACTTTGGCCTTCCAGCTTTACTCTCGCGTTGTATATGCAACGCCAAGGATGAGAGTCAAAAACCCGGGTTCAAATCCCGGCGCTTGCATATTCTGATTCTGTATATTCCACAATTGAAGTCAGGCATATGTCACGGATCTGCAGCACTTGATGTAATGGCTGGGCTTAATGCTCTTTGACGTGATACCTCAAAATGCTTATTATTATATAGGTTTGAGATATTTTAGGTTTCGGTATATGGATTTTAGTGAGTACATAAGCAGGCATAGGGAGCAGATACGCCTGAAGATCTTTGAATACTTCAATGGGGAAGGCCCTCCGGGCTATTCTGAGATAGTCAGGGAGTATTCAGAACGCCAGGGAAAGTATGTAAGACCAGGACTGCTCATGATTACAGGCCAGATGCTCGGCGCAAAGCCTGATGAGCTCATTATACCTGCTGCCGCTATGCAGCTTTCTGAAGACTGGATACTTATACATGATGATATTGAAGATGACTCCGAGATGAGGCGTGGAAAGCCTGCACTGCATAAAATTTACGGTTGTGAGCATGCAATAAACGCAGGAGATGGGGCACACCTGCTGATGTGGCAGATGCTGAGGGATTATCTTGAAGAATACGGGATGAGAAGAGGCCTCAGGCTCTTTGACATGTTCAGTGAGATTCTCACAGCGACAGTAGAAGGCCAGTATCTTGACATAGACTTTTCAAAAAGAATAAAGGAGATAGGAAAAGCTGACGAAAGGATGTATTATGGAATAGTGGAGAGAAAGACAAGCTGCTATAGCGTATACGGGCCTATGCAGCTTGGAGCCACTGTCGCAGGTGCAGATAAGAAGACTCTTGGTCTTTTTAAGAGGATAGGAAGAGAGGCAGGCAATGCGTTCCAGATAATGGACGATGTGTTGGATTTTACAGCCGATGAGAAATCCTTTGGCAAGAAAAGGTATGGAGACCTCTATGAAGGAAAACTTACATTGATTGCACTTCATGCATATAAGGAAGCGTCAACAGGAGAAAAAAAGAGGATGGATTCCATATTTGCAAAGAGGAAGGAGCTCAAGACAAAGGAGGATATAGACTTCCTGATAGAAGTCATAGAAAAATATAAAAGTGCTGATTATGCATACTCTGTCGCCATGAAGCATGGAGCCGAGGCGGAGAGAATTCTTAATGAAAACAGGAAGATGCTTCCAGAAAATGAATTTAGGAGCATATTCGAATCATCAGTCTATTCGTTGTTTAATAGGAAAAGATAGGTTTATTGAGATTCCAATCTAAACCTGTTCAAAATGCAGATTCGGATTAAAGATGGCATTAAATAGAAATGCCAAACAGCAATAAGCTTTTCCACCCATCAGGCAGT
>DAHXGO010000078.1:0-3718 GCA_027332905.1 Microcaldota archaeon
TATAATTAATAAATCTATGCATTTCGCATTCATCCCACGACTGAAGGTCGTGGGCTTTCTGCTAAGCGTTCTGTAAAAGCGGCGACTGAGTATAAAACCCGTTTTAAGAAAATTGATGTTAAGGTATTAAGTCCTATAGACATTGCATGCTCAAAGATTTCAAGATTCAACGTGGCGGATATGGAAGACATACAAAGCTGCATTAAGCATGCTAAGATTACAAAAAACCATCTTGCTAAAAGGGCAAGCCAGTATTCTCGTGCAGGGAATGACGATGTATTTAAACAGAATCTCAAGCACATAATGGAAAACATGTTTTAACCTCTATTTTGCTTCGCAAAATGGGCGGCTTAAGCTAGCAACATTGCAAGCTGCTAATTTTGCGGATGGGGTCAGAACCAGCCTTAACGCTCCCTGCCCATCCCAAGCACTTCTTTCAGCAATCTATCGATAAATTTTCGCCTTGTAGTGCCCTCACCCGTACTGTCTCTTTCTTTTTTACTGTAGCTATCATGGTAATCTTTAATTACTTCCAGCTTGCTTTTAGCTCCTCTTTAGTTACCATTATTTTCACTTAAGTATCATAAGCTCAACATATCTTTTATTATGGTCTTTATTTTGTTTATCTGATAATCCTCCAGTTTTCCTATCGCGTTACCAGTTATTCTTCCATTGTCTATGACTCTCAGTTGGAATACCAGTGCAACACTGTTTTCTTTGAGGTTTGTTGAATCGGTCTTATCTATTTGTGCGGTATAAGGTAACCCAAGGTGGCTTAAGTTACTTGTAAGCGGTATTACTAAGCACATTTTTAGTTCATTTATCGCCTTGAAAATGATCGCAGGTCTTGGATAACTCTGCTCGTGTCCTTTACCAACGCCAAAATCTACATTGTAGACGCTATATTCATTCATCTTCTCGTCACCCGAACTTCTTCAGGCTCTCGTTAGATACATTATCCAATTCTTCTATTTCTTTCTTCAATGAAGTCATTATTGCATTTCTGAGTTTTTCTGTTAAGAAGAGTTTCTTGATTATGGTCGATCCTCTCCATATATCTTCAATTTTTAGATGTGGCTTGCATTCAAGAAGTTCGGTTTCTGCCTGATTTTCATCTAAACCTCTTTCCTTCCTTAAGAAAAGTAAACTTGCTACAATTTCTAAATCAGTCTGGCTAAGGCTACTAAGCAATGGTTTTACACGCTCTAATTCCTCATAGTCTTCATTAATCAGTTTATAATCGCTATTGCCATTTGCAAAATCATTTCTACTATCAAAATATTCTCTTGCTAACTCACGAGAATAAGGTCCTCTTATATAAAAGTTAAAATCAGTATATAATTGCTTATCAATAATTTTTTGGATAATATATGCTAACTTCTGTGCCTTTATCCTAGACGCAAAGCTGTCGCTATCTATCTTAACTTCTAGTAGATTTAGATATGCTATTAGTTTTTTTGTTTGGTCTTTCATAATATTCCCTATATTTTTTCCTTTTTCTCCGGGTGTATGAATATACTACCATGCCATTGCTTAACGCTGTTACAGGCTTGCTTACCTGGATTTGTTATGTAGTATACAACTATGGTCTTATCTTCAACCTTCTCTTCCTTTGACTCCACATAGCCATTTTCCTTAAGCCACATTAGATTAGGCCCTAATGAACCATCCTCAAGCTTGAGCGCGTCCTTTATGTCCTGGTACGATACACCATCTCCGCCATAGTAGTCAAGCATTGCCAGCACGCTTATCCTTGCATAAAGCAATACACGGCGAAGCTTCCTGTCTAGAGAAGAAGGAAAGCTGTTGTAATTTCCGTCTACAGTAGCCATAATAGATAGTTATGAAAGACAAAGTATATATACTTTGTTGTTTTATATATTATAGTGACTTTAGCTTTTCTAAAACTATATAAAAGCTTTTTATATTAAAAAGTATTAATATTTCTTTATAGGTGATATTTTTCAGAGTGAGCTCTCCGGTTTGGAAATTTATTGCCTTTAGGTTCAGTCTCAAGACCTCGCCTATTATGAGTTCAAGCTGCGCTTGGTAGGAGAATAATAAGCGGAACTTGCTTTGTCTATCGCCTTGAAGAATCGTTGTATTTCATACTCCGTAAAACCCTTGTTCAGGTTGCCGTATTTTGGCATACAGCTTCTTCTGAACCGCTTTACGCATGTCTGATGGACGATTGTTCGTATATCTTCGATGTCATGTTTTGCCAGGTACGGCAAAACAGCTTGAAGTTTCTGCTTTAATTCAGTGCATTCGAACTTGCGTTTTGACGTCGTATTTTTCAAAGTGGGCCCGTGGAGAATCGAACTCCAGCTCTTTCCCGTGTGAAGGGAACGTCTTACCACTCGACTACGAGCCCGGTGCAGATTTATTAAGCTTGCCTACTTATTTATATTTGTGGTTTTATGCCAAAAATATTCTATACGGGTTTTGGCGATAGGGGAGACACGCAGCTTGGCAAGGAGAAAGTAAGGAAAGATAATGACGTTATAAATGCCATAGGCAATGTTGACGAGCTGAATTCTGAATTGGGCGTTGCGATGCAGAATGTATCTGACGAGAAAGCCTCAAAGCAGCTCGTATACCTGCAGAATAAGCTTTTTACTGTGGGCGCAGAGCTTGCTTCGTTGATGGACAAGAGATTTGCCCCGAAAAACCCTATAAGCACCAGAGACGTGAAGCAGTTAGAGATAGCCATAGATGAATCGAGCGCTATGGTGCCAGAGATTAAGAAATTCATACTTCCCGGAGGGCCGTACGGTGCAGCTTATCTGGACAGGGCGCGAACCGTAGCAAGGAGGGCCGAGCGCTCTGTTGTCGGGCTGACAGGATCATATAGCATAAATCCGGCAGTACTTACATACCTAAATCGCATGTCATCGCTGCTTTTTGTGCTTGCAAGATACATAAATAGGAAGGAGGGTGTGGAAGAGTTGCATCCCGAATACTAAAAACTAGTTTAGGCCTACCCGTTTAGATTGAAGTACTCCCTGAATTTCTGCGTGGTCTGGAGCCTTTTTGTCCTGCCTACTCTGGATCCTGTTATGAAATCCTTTTCTGCAAGTTCTTTTATGTATTCATATGAGGCGCTTCCGAAGGCTTTGACTATGGCATTCTGCATTATCGGTTCGTTCTTGCTGATATATGCCAATATTCGCAGTGCGCCCTTGGTTATATCGGGCGAACCTGCAAGATTGTTGACCTTGCCTGCATACGGCTCCTTAAGCCCAAGCATATATTTGCCACCTATCTCAAATAGTTTTATCACTGTATTGCCGTTGTTATCATAATCCGATGCGATCTCAGCCAAAACCTTTTTCAGGTATCCGGGAGACATTATGCCAGTAGCTCTTGATATATCGTCAAGGCCCAACGCATGCCCTGCTACGAAGAGCGCAGCTTCGACCATATGCCTATTTTCCATTTCCTTTGCGTCAGCCATGATAATACCTAGATTACCTTTATGAATATCTCCTTGAAGAAGCTGTCCTGCATCAATGCTATTCGGCTGTTGTGCGATAGGAAAAGCAGAGGCACGAAAAGGTCGAGCAGTATGCTCTCTGCATGCACAAAATTGCCTGCGAGGGATGCAAACGTGGCCGTGCCGTAGGAGTCTGATGCCTTTTTAACCAGCATGTAAATGTTTTCCATCTTCTCGTCTATATCCTCCTTGTTTATCCTGAACTGTATTGGTATGCTGTCG
>DAHXGO010000079.1:0-3690 GCA_027332905.1 Microcaldota archaeon
CTAATGCCATGCTTTTGGTCTGAATCGGTCTAAAGTTTCCTTCTGGATAACTCTTCGCCAATGAGATTAATGCGGAACCGATTGCAGTGCCCTGGTCCCCCATCGGTGGTACTACAAACACTTCGTCTATGAATTCCTGCTCTGCTATTATCTTGTTTAGTCTAACATTTGCAAAGATGCCTCCTGCCAGAGCCAGTTTTTGCTTTTCGTGGGCATCATTTTTCTGTTGTGCTAGCTGGTTAGCTCGATTTAGAATCTTCAATGCTAAAAACTCAAGTACTCCTTGGGCTCCAGCCGCTATGTCTTCTCTTGATGTGCTCTGCTCTCTAAGTCTTTTTACGGTTTCTTCGATCTGTATTCCAAGGGCATGATATTCAACCCAGTTATCAATAGGGTTAAACCGACCTCCTCTGATATCTCTCTGCAAAGTATCAGTAAGATAGCCTTTTTCTATATTCCATCCGTTGATTATGCCAGGTACATTATCGTTAAATGAAAATAGTTTCAGGAACGTGTCGAAACATTTATCTGGATTCCCACGTGCGGCTAGGCCCATTGTTTTGCCTTCTTCGCCAAGTTTTTTGAAACCCAAGCCGCTTGTGACGTATTTGTAGAATAGCCCCAAACTTCCTTCATTCGTTACTGCAGCTACAGGTTCCATGGGAATCCCCTCAAAGAGGATCGCACCATTAGCATACCCTGCCTTGCTTATCGTCGCTGAAATTCCTTCACCAATACCGTCGGCAGTTACGATAATAGCCTTATCAAACCCTGACATAAACCATGCCGAAGCTGCATGCGACGGATGATGAGGAATTCTCACTATTTGCTCAATTTTGAAGTCTGTTCCAGCATACCGATTAATTGAGTCTTTTAATAGAGCTTTAAATTCGAGTTTGTCTTTAATTCTTGCCTCTTCCGAAAGCGCTAAGTGTAAACGGTATTTATAGACATCCTCGTCTCTTTTTATTTCCTTTAAGTAGTCATTAGGTCCTACGTCAAAATATCTGCCTATCCACCTGTTCCATAAATCAAGTGTCTCGTCCCTTTCCCAACTTGAATACGCCAAGAAGTCTATCTTGTCATTGTCTTTTAATTGCTCGTAAACGTATCTTATCGCATTTACAGGAAGTTGGTCGTCATTCTTTCTTCTAGTGAAACGCTCTTCACTAGCGGCAGCTAAAATTTGCCATTTCTGTTCATCTCTTTCTATTAGAGCCGCGCTAGAATCGTGTCCGAGATTTATTCCTATGGAATGCTTAGCTCTAAGACTCATAGTCTCCCCGCACGACGATATATTTATGAATTTCTGGGTATTTAAGTCTGTTTCGTGTTTTGTTTAACTATGACCACAAATCGTTTATTGCCTTGAATTGCAGAAGGAAGCGCCATAGCTATGAGCAGTACGCATATGCAAATACTATCAATCGGCATTATCAATTATCAAAGCACAGGCGGAATTTAAGTGCTAGTCTACTATAGTGTTTGCCATCGTTTGAGAATGCTCCTTTAAGCTCGATGAACGGCCTCCCCGTTTGAGATCAGGGGTTATATACAAATGCAACATTTTGCACTAGTTATACTTAGATAACGTATTTGTTAGCCAACCATTATCTTTGATAACGTTTTGTTACTGTGATAGTGGATATGAAAAAGATAGCCAACCGGTTTTCACCAAGGACAGATCATACATTTATAAAAGACATATAATCAATACACATCTACATAAAGAGGATATCGGATGTATAAAAAGCTGATAATAGGAGGCGTACTGGGTGCGTTTGTCGGCTTGCTGTTTGGTTTTATACCTATTATAGGAGGACTTGGAGCAGTTGTAGGTGGCGCTACCGCAGCTGTGCTTGCAACAAGAGGCTCAAAACTTGCAAAAGCAGACTTGAAAAATGGCGTTCTTGCTGGAGCTATAGCAGGTGGTCTTTTAGGACTCATTGCCGTAAGCACATTCTACTTATTTTATATACAGCTTCCAAGCCATTCTGCATCAAATACAAATCTTATAAACTCCTCATTCCTTGGCAGCCTTACTCCAACGTTGGTTTCACAGTCGTCCTCCCAAAACTCTGTATTTTTTGCTTTGGGAATCATAACTATACTATGGGGTGCCATATTAGGTTTGTTCGGTGGAGCTATGACTGCGCTTTATCAAAAATGGAGACAGCATATGGACCAATAATGATTTTCTAACTTTCTATGCCGTTCTCCTTATAATAATACTTGCATATAGACCATACAATAGAGCAAAATACTACAATCCCTATGAAGGATCACATAGGTGCAAAACCAGTCCTTATATATCCCCGTTTTCAGATTTTTCGACGACAGAAAATCATTTTGTCATCGGTGCATGAGATTTGAACCTGAAGTGAGGAGGTCTTCCGAGCTGAAAGAAAAACGAACAAGCTCCTGCTAAAAACAGTTCTCCCTTAAGGGGGGCCTACAGATCTACAGAGGACGCGACCATCTTCTCAAAAGTTGAATTCAGAAGAATCTCCAGTGTATCAACGGTCCTCCCACGCAGGTCCTCTTTCTGAATGAGGTGTTGTAGGTCGGTGCATGCGAGCAGGATAACTTCCGCTCCATTATCGAGCATGGCATCTGCTATTCTTATCAGCTTCTCCTTGTCTTCCTCGGAAGCAATGCCGTCCAGGATCTTCAATACTGTCGAGCTTACTATGTCCTGTTCGCGCCTGACGGAGTCAATTCATGGCGTATAGTATGGGCAAGTGAGGTGGGTGAGTGAATGTCATTGCTAGAAAAAGTAAGGGTATTGGCCACAAAGCAGAGGTAGGTGAGATGGCTGGAAGTTTCGAAGAAACCCGCAGTTATCTGACTGATCTAGAAAGGGTTGGTCCGTTGGGCAAACCGGGAGCTACTGCTAGGTTAGAAAGAATGATTGAGACAGGGGAAGACATGGTGCGCCACCGACCCGAAAGCCTAAAAATGGTTGGAAGTACAAATGATGCGATGGCGGTGGCGAGAAAAGACTCTAAGAGAGCGAATGCGAAAAGGATTAGAAGCAAAGAAGCGGAGCTTCTTAAGGAGGCTCACGGTTTTCTAAAGATAGCTCATGATTCGCAACCGTGCCCAGGATGCAAAGAGGACATACAGAAGTTCAATGAATTTGTAAAAGATAAGATAGCGTCTCTGGAAGCGGGAGAGGACAGGGTAAACCAAAACTCTTTAAAAAAGCTGAGAGACGTGGATTATGTAAATGGGCTTACTGATGTTGCGATAGCGCTTGCTAGAGTAACACACCCTCTTGCAAGACTTTCTAAGGTCGTACCACCACCTATAGTGGAAAAGACGCTGAACGAGGACATGCCTGGAAACAAGAAATGTCTGGAGTATATGGGAAAGGCGCATAAAAACCTTACAAAACTGCAGGCGCTTGACAAAAACGATGGCGACTACAAGACCGCAGACAGGATCTTGAAATCGTTCATAAGGGCTGCGGACTTCAAATCGAGCATAGACCCGATAGAGTTCTACATGTATGGGGAAATCATAGGGATAGGATACAAGACACACCTCTGGCAGATATTCGTAAAGAGCCTAGTGACACTAAAGTACGCGAGACAGAGCCTCATTCATGACAATAGCGAAGATGCTTAAACTTCTACATCGGCTTCCTAGGCAGTGCCATTACCGCATATGCAGCAAAAGAAACTGTAA
>DAHXGO010000007.1:0-19103 GCA_027332905.1 Microcaldota archaeon
TAAGATGGCCGCGCCATGCATAATATTCATAGATGAAATAGATTCTGTTGCATACGCAAGGAGCGGCGATTCTTCTGACTCTATGGTTACAGAAAGGATTGTAGACACCATGCTCACTGAAATGGATGGGCTGCAGGACCTCAAGAATGTTATAGTCATAGCTGCAACCAACAGGCCAGACATAATGGATCCTGCGCTTCTCAGGCCGGGCAGGTTCGACAAGATAATAGAGATACCAATGCCAGATATGGAGACAAGAAAGGCCATACTTAAAGTGCATACGAAGCGCATGCCATTGGCTAAGGATGTAGATATTGCAGAAGTGGCAAAGGCAACTGAGGGATATACGGGCGCCGAACTGGAAAACATATGCAGGGAAGCAGGCATGAGCGCAATAAGGAAGGAAAAGGAGACCGTATCAAAAGGCGATTTCGAAAACGCGCTCAATGAGGTAAAACCTTCCGTGCCTAAGGAGCTTGCCGAAAGAATAAAAAGGTTCAAGGACGAACCTGAGAGCATGTACAGGTAAGCCCCATACATGCATATTATTAATAATATTAATGCGAATAAGAAGGCAGTAAGGTGAGATTTTGAAAATAGTGTATTCAGATCCGAAAACAGGAAGGACAGCGCAGGCAGAGATAAGCAACGAGATAGCAGTTGCATTGAACAATAAAAAGATAGGTGACACCATAGACGGCACGATCATAGGGCTTTCGGGCTATACGCTGAAGATAACAGGGGGATCAGACACAAGCGGTTTCCCGATGCAGGCGAATATAGAGGGCACTGCGAAGAAAAGCGTACTCAAGAAGATCAGCAACTCTGGCAGCATGAAGGGCATGCACAGGAGGAGGACCTTGGTAGGCAATTCGGTTGGCCAGGGCACTGCACAGCTGAACCTTGCTATTGTGGAATACGGAGACAAAAGCATAGACGAAATAATGCCAAAGAGGGAAAAGGAGAAAAAACCTGATGAGAAGAAGGAGTGATTCTCTTTATACTTAAGTGATATGTTGAATGATATAAAGCAGAGCTCGTTGAATATAGGCACGCTTGGCCATATAGACCACGGCAAGACATCGCTTGTCAGGGTTCTTACAAATGTATGGACAGACAGGCACAGCGAGAGCTTAAAGCGCAACATGACGATAAAGCTTGGCTATGCAGACGCAATAATAAAGAAATGCCCCAACTGCGAAGGGCCTGGCGCTTATACTGTCAATGACAAATGCAGCGGATGCGACGGCATACCAGAGCCTTTCATGAGGATATCGATACTTGATGCGCCAGGGCATGAAACGCTCATGGCCACAGCCATCGCCGGAGCGAACATAATAAACGGCATACTTTTTGTAATAGCTGCAAACGAGGCATGCCCGATGCAGCAGACAAAGGAGCACCTTATGATAATAAACCTGCTTGGGCTTAAGAATGTCATAGTGGTCCAAAGCAAGATAGATATAGTGGGGAAAGCCAAGGCGATAGAGCATTATAAGCAGATAAAGGAATTTATAAAGGGAAGCGTCATCGAGGACGCGCCGATAGTGCCCGTAATGACCAACAGGAACATCAACATAGACGTCTTGCTATCGCTGATAGTAAACATGAAGAAGCCTGAGACAGAGCCTGATGCTGATCCGCTCATGTACGTCGCGCGCTCTTTCGACATCAATAGGCCTGGGGCAAGAGTAGGCGAGATGAAGGGAGGGGTGATAGGGGGCACGCTTGTCAGGGGCAGCTTCAAGGTCGGAGACGAAATAGAGATTCGCCCAGGCATAAAGACTGAATCGAATTCCAAAAAGGAGACCTACAAACCGGCTATAACGGTAATAACCGAAATAAGCAACGGCACGGAAAAACTCGAGAAGGCGCTCCCGGGAGGGCTCATCGGGCTCTCTACAGAGATAGACCCTTATTTCACAAAGGCTGACGGGCTGGTGGGAAACGTAGTTGGATATCCCGGAAAGCTGCCAGACGTTATAACATCGATGAGCGTAGCATACCATTCGCTCAACAGGCAGGACATTCAGGAAAAAGGCTTTGCTGAAAACGAACCTTTATTGCTGAGCGTTGGCACCCTTACCGTTGTCGGCTATATAAAAAAGGCGAAGAAAAGCAAGCTGGAACTTGACCTAAGGCATCCCATATGCGCCGAACAAGGCATGAAGATGGCAGTGATGCGCAACATGGGCCAGCGATGGAGGCTCACAGGATACGCTATGATGCACTAAACATCTTTTCCCTAAGCGTTGTTTCTCTTCTTTACCTTCTATATCTCTCCACTGAGTAATAAAGCGCGTCCGCATTATCCTAATGGTCTTCGGGTTCTTGAATATTTTGTACCTGTATTTCGTAATCAATATAATGTGCTGGAAGTTGTACTGATGACCAACGTCGTTGGCAGATGGTTCTTTATATTTTGCAATCGCTACGCTATTCATGTTATCACGTTTCTGGCAGTTTGCGGCGCAAATTTTTTATGCGCTGCACTGTCATTAACGGATATTCTGAAAAAGAGAATTTAACCTGTTGCGAATGCTGTGGGCAATTCGTCCACGACTTAAAAGTCGTGGTATACTGCCATCAACATCCCCTGATGGTGTGTTGATGAATGGAAATAAAAAACCGAATAATGTGCATATGCACGGCGCATTCCACAAATTTTATCTTTTGAAGCCCAAGCATACCGCAAAGATCAAGGACGTTGCAGACAGCATAATGGGCCTCAAGGACGTCCAGGAACTGTATTTGACTGAAGGAGACTACGGATTCATGCTGAAAACTCGTTTTTCTGACAATAAGAAACCTGACGAGGTTGAAAAATATCTGGCTAAGAACGTAGACCCGAAATTCGGGGCTATGGTGAGCTACTATAGATTGAAGAAGATTGCAGAGAAGAATTCAAAAACGAACGGGGTAATGAAATGAACGCCATATCAAAAAGGATATTACAATACAAAAGGGCGATGAGGGAGAAGAAACTCGCCAACGATCCCAACAACAAACGCGAGATAATAGTAATAAAAGACAGCCCGAATTCGTGGCACATGGAATGGCTCGATGAATACAAGAAATGCATTACCGATAGACTGGATAAAAAGTGAATGCACCATGAGCACAACAAGCAGATATGCGTGCCATGAGAGTAGATAAAGTTTATATATCTATTTAGGCAATATAGCTTTGGAAGAGTCATATTTATAAGGTGCAATCAATGTATTTTTTGGGTATTAAAAGAGTCCAGTGCTCTGTGCGTGGATGCGTACAGCATGGCGAATTACACTCATTAATTAATGCTGAAACTTTACTTGAATAAACACCCTATCTGTATGCCTGTTCCTGAAGAAGTCAGTAGGAGTGATTTATCATGGCTAAAACATACATAGATATAGTAAAATATATGATTGAAGCGAAATTCAACATATCCGGATCAGTAGAGAAACCGGACATAATAGGCGCAATATTTGGCCAGACAGAAGGCCTTTTGGGCAGCGATCTTGACTTAAGGGAATTGCAAAAAAATGGCAAGATAGGAAGGATAGAGATAGACAGCGGATCGCAAGGCAACAAGACCTATGGGAAGCTGTTGCTTCCTTCGTCTTTGGGCAGGGTCGAGACATGCATACTGGCTGCCGCGATAGAATCGGTAGACAGGGTAGGCCCGTTTGAAACAAATTTTAAGATAGAAAAGATAGAGGATACTAGGAACGAAAAGCGCACCCATGTCATAAACAGGGCAAAGGAGCTTGTCAAGAACCTGATGGAAAACGTAATACCAGACAGCAGGGAGATAAGCGACCTGGTCGAATCAGAAGTCAAATCCAGCACTGTTGTATTTTATGGCCCGGATAACCTGCCCGCAGGCCCAGATATAAATAAAAATGAGAATCTTATAATCGTAGAAGGCAGGGCCGACGTAGTCAATCTGCTTAGGAGCGATATAGCTAACTGCATAGCAGTAGGAGGCGCGACAGGCAATATACCAAAGACCATACTTAACCTGTGCGCACAGAAGGAGGTTACATTATTCCTTGATGGCGATCACGGAGGAGATATGATCCTCAAGGGCATAACGAACATGGCGGAAGTCGATTATGTTGCCAGGGCCCCTGATGGAAAAGAGGTCGAAGAGCTGACCAGAAAGGAGATCATAAAGGCATTAAGGTCAAGGGTGCCTATAGAGCAGGTGCTTTCAGGGCAGAAATACAATTCCAGGCAGAATAACCATACGGCATCGCCACAGCCGAGCATAGCGCAGGCGGATGCCCATAAGGATTACCCGGAATCTCAAAACACCGATAAAGGAGAGAGGGAGAAACCATCCTCTTCATACCAGCAAAGGAACCCAAGGCAAAGGCAGAGAACATACGAAGGTGAAAAGGTAAACATGCCAAGCCCTTCTGAGATATCCAGCAGAATGTATGGCAGGCAACGCGAAGAGCACAAAGAGCAAAGGATTGACGCACAGCATGAGCAAGCTGCCCGCCAACATGAATCTCAATCTAATATACCGCGCATCGGCGCAGATTCTGAAGAGCCTTCAGGCATAGACAGGATAGAATTTTCAGATGCTAAGCGTATGCCCTCGCCATCTGAAAAATATACTGTGGCATTGGCGGAGCTCAAGAACACGCTTAGGGGAAGGCTCTTCTCAGAAGAGGGAAGGATGGTATCCGAAATCCCCATAAGGGAGTTAATATTGACGATACAGGACCATACGGATATAAAATCCATAGTGTTCGACGGCATAATAACGCAGCGTCTAGTAGAATTGGCATACAAGCAGGGCGTAAGGGAGATATACGGCATCCGTGCAAGCCAGCTAACAAAGAGATACGGAGACATGCTGCTTTACGCTGGCGAATCTGGAGTAGTATGAAGTTGAATGCCCTATCAATATAGGGCGCTTTTTTTATTTGGCTCATTTCTTATTTGCAATAGCTTTAAATATTGATAGTTTAAAATAAAACTAGTTTATTTTTAAACTATAACCATCCTGGTCTTCAAATGCCAAAATCCGGAGCTATCGCAAAGAATATTGAACCCGGAGGGTGGCATCCTTACATGGATAAGGAGCTGAGGCACATAATCCTAAAGGCCATAATACTGAATAAGATAAAACGGGGCAATGTCTATCCTTATTCGCTGATAAAAGATATATCAAAGCTCAATAACCTGAAGGTTCACTCTAATGATATCAAAAATGACGTTTATAATGTAATATCGACACTTGAGAAATCGAGGTACATAAAGATTACGGCTAGGATTGAAAATGGAAGGCTAAAGAAGTATTTTACGCTTACAAAAAAAGGCGATACTGCACTGACGGACATCAAAAAAGGTTTCGACAGCGCAGTAAAAAGCCTGAAAAAGGCCCTAAGGTGAATCTTTGGAGGATATAATAAAGGTCAACGACATAATCAAGAGGTTTGGAGATTTCACAGCTGTTGACAGCATAACCTTCAGCGTAAAGAAGGGAGAAATATTCGGCATATTGGGGCCGAACGGCGCAGGAAAAACGACAACCATAAACATGATTCTCGGAATTCTTCGGGTAACACGTGGAAGCATATTGATTGATGGCATGGACAACATAAAGCATGCAACTGAAATAAAAAATATGATAGGCTTCATGACACAGGAGACCGTAGTGGATGCCGAGCTTACGGCATATAAAAATTTGGAGATCTTTGCAGATTTATACCACATAAAGGATGTAGACGGCAGAGTGATGGAATCGCTGCGCGAGGGCGGGCTTACGGATTTCGCCAATTCTAAGGCAGGCTCTTTTTCAGGGGGCATGCAGCGCAGGCTGAATCTTGTAAAATCCATGATACATCAGCCAAAGATACTCATACTTGATGAGCCCACAACTGGATTGGATGTCCAGAACAGGGTAGATATGTGGAAGCGCATAAAGGCTCTTGCCAAAAACGGAGTTACGGTAATATTGACAACCCAGTACCTAGAGGAAGCAGACCAGCTCTGCAATCGCATAGCCATAATAGACCATGGGAAGATAAAGGCGCTGGGAACTGCATCTGAACTTAAAAAATTGGTGAGCAACGAAAGCATATTGGATATAGTGACGGATGAAGGCTCGGTGAAGAAGGTTAGCGCCATACTTTCCAAGGAATTCAAACTGCAGGTAACCGAGAATATAGACAGGATAAATGCGCCAATAAAAGCGGATATTGCATTGCTTTCAAAGATTATTGCGTCGCTGACAAAAAACAAAATACAGATAATATCGATAGGCATACATCTTCCAACGTTGGACGACGTATTCATAAAATTGACGGGGGCGGGACTCCGCGATACGCTAGGCGAGCAGCAGTCAAACAGGTCAAGGATAATGAATATGCACGGATAGTGGTATGATGGACATAGAGAATACTTTTATTGATGCGTACACTATTTTCAGGCGCGAGATGCTCGTATTCAAGAGCAACATCCGCGCCAACACCGCAAGAGCATTGATATTTCCGTTAATAATACTGGTATTTTTCGGAAATCTTGGATCTACTTCGTCAAATGTGCCTATTGCAGTAGTGAATCTGGCCAACAACCCCCAGTCGCTGCAATTCATAAATACATTGGAATCGCATTCCGCAGTTTCTATAAAAGCCATAACAAACGAGAATGCAGCCATATCCATGCTCGGATCAGGCAGCGTTTACGTAGTCGTGGTCATAGCCCCGAATTTCGGGTCAGCCTCCAGCAGCTCAACGAGCATATACGAATATTACAGCAGTTCTGACATAACCGATGCAGGTTCTGCGTTAAGCTTCATACAGTTGCAAGCATCGAATTTTGGAGCACATGTAATAAGCAGGTCATCGGTGCAGTCGATGAGCCTTCCCTCTGCCCCGTCTAGCACAGTGAAAGAGGTCTCTTTATCTGGAACCAAGGCGTCATACGAGGAGTTTCTTGTTGCAGGGGTATTGGCTATGATTGTAGTCTTTGGTACGATGTTCGGCGGAGGTTTTTCTGTGATAACAGATAGGCAACTGGGCACTATGAAGGCTTTCCTTATAACCCCAGTTACAAAAACGTCCATCATATTGGGCAAGATGTTTTCCAGCACGCTTCAGGCCGTGCTCTACGTGATAGTCACGCTGGCAATAGCGTTCTTGCTTGGCTCATCTGTGGCCATGGGAATCATAGGCATAATATGGATATTCCTGCTCTCGTTTATCGTCGCACTTGGATTTAGTGCGTTATCAATAGCGCTGGCTGCAAACCTAAAAAAGGTTGAGTTATATGCCATAATAGCAAACGTCTTTACATTGCCCTTATGGTTCTTGAGCGGGGCGTTCTTCCCTGCATCCTCTATGCCGTCATGGATGCGCGTAATAAATGCAGTGGATCCGCTGACATATGCAGTAAATGGCATAAGGTCGATAATGCTAAACGGGACATACCCGTTACCGATGATAGCGTTGGAGTTCGGCGTCCTCATAGGCTTTGCCATAGTGATGTTTGCAATATGCTTGAAGTCGTTCAAAAATACTATATGATGATTAAACAGGTGAAAAAATGTATACGAAAAGACCCTTATGGATGAATAGGATTGCTGCGCTTGCAGCTGTAATTTTTATGCTGATGTTCGCAATTTCGGCGTATGCCCAGACAACGTCTGCATTTGGAGGCGGCAACGGCGCTCTTTCGATAACTAATCTGCAGGTTTTGCCGCAGCCCGTTGTAGCTGGCGAAAATGTTACTGTGCAATTCCAGCTATACAATTCGTATACCCAAACCTTGAACAATGTTAATTTGTATCTTCAGGCAGAGAACCCGATAATAAACGTTACGCCATCGCATTCATTCATCACCGATACCATAGGGCAAGGCATATTTGGCGGGCTCGGCTACGATGTATTCGACTACACTCTACACATACCGAACTATCTTCCTTCCGGCGTATATACGATAGATGTGATAGCAAATTACCAGACTTCGCAGGCCGATGGTTTTGGCACAACGCAGGAAGAGCCAGCCCAGTCCGTAATGCCGATAACAATATACGTGCATGGGCTTGCCAATGTGAATTTCAACATAGTGCCAGAAGGAAGCATAAGTCCTGGAGTGCCGTTTGCAGCCACATTAGAGGCAGTCAATTCTGGAGGCGGGACGGCGAGGAATATGACCGTAAAACTGCTTAGAGGGCCTATCATCGCAGTAGGATCAAGCACCATAAATTTCGGCAACGTGGGCCAAACGCCATCTGCATCGCAGGTCATGCTGGAAGAAAACCAAAATATATCGCAGGGTACGAACTACCTAAACCTAAACGAGCATTATTCAACAGGATATGGGGCTAGTTATAACTCAAATATCTCAGTGCCGATAGATGTAATTCTTAACAAGCCGGATATAATCGTCAGCGCCGTAAGCGCAACGCCACAAACACTGACACCCGGGTCAAACCAGACATTGGAGCTTCAGGTGCAGAATACAGGCACAGGCACGGCGAAAGACGTGCAAATTAACTTCATAAAGAACGGCTTCATAGCTCCGGATGGCTCTACATCCTCGCTCTTCTTAGGGACGCTTGCGCCAGGGCAATCAATGCCTGCAAGCCTGCTCGTAAAGGCATATGGGAATATGACTTCAAGCGGCAATGAAAACCTGTCAGCCGATGTGAGCTACAATTATTCAAATGGCATGAATCGGACATTATCCGTAGAGTACATACCGCTGCACCTCGCCGGAAGCGCAATGTTTAACGTTACTGCAGTATACTCAAATGCAGCCCCTGGTGCAACCTATGCTCCCTTGAAGTTTACCATAAAGAACGTAGGCAATGAGCCGGCCAATGGAGCTTACTTTACGCTGCAATCCATATACCCGATAACTGTCACGGATTCAAACGTATATGTAAATAGCATAGCGCCCGGAAGCTCAGAGAACGTTACATTCTACATAAGCGTAGATAAACAGAGTTCCGCTGGGGACTTTCCTGCCACAATATACGAGCAATGGAGGCAGCCGAACGGCGCGCTTACCCAGGAGTATTCTAGCTCAAACAATTACTATGTGCCAATCGGCAGCACTGAAAGCAAAGGCTCAAGCGGCGCATCTGGGTATATTGCCTTAATCATAGTTATTTTGGCGATCGCATTTGTCGCAAACAGGACAATTAATATGCGCAAAAAAAGCACAAAAGTTAAAAAGGATGGACAAAAAAAGAATATGCTATAGATAGGATTGGCATCCGCATGCGTGGCATGCCAGCCTAAACTGTATATGTGATGCAATGGCAGATGTAATATCAGGAGTAGTGGACCCATTATTGAAGAAATATGGCGTGCCTATATGGGTAAAACCTTACCTAAATGAATACATCCGATCGGATCCGATAAATGCCATAAAAAGGGCCACAAGCTTTGTCGATGTAAAGAGGAAGAAGGGGCAGGTGACAAACAACAGCGTAGTGTTGCCAAACAATACTGTATTTAAAATCGAAAGCGTAGTAGGCATAGTGAGCTTATTCTTTTATGGGGAAGAGAGAAGCGTACAGATTGCAGAGAAATGGTCGTCAAAACCAGATTATCTAAACAAGGAATATGTGAAACACTTTTCCGAGATGGTTGAGATAGAAAAAAGGCATCTTCGCGCCATAAAGAACCTCCTTGAAGGATTAGGGCATAAGCCCGTACCGCCTTCTGAAACAGTGAAAAAGGTATTTGACTATATAGAAAACCTCCAGGACTGGAACGAACGTCTTGTTGCAATGAACATAATAATAAAATCAACGTACGGCACTGCATTCGGTATGATGTTTTATAAGGTGTTCTATTTCGTAATGCCAGAGTATATGAGATCGTTCGGGAAGGCATTCGATTATCAGGGTGAGGAGATAGAGTGGGGTTTCGAAGAAGCGAAGCGCATAATATCAGAGAAGCGCATTGATGACGGCAGGCTTATCGAAATGACTGAAATTATACTTACGCTGATTTCAAAAACGATAAACTCTGAAATGCCATTTGCCGAAGAGGCAGGCATTATCAAAGAGGCTGAACTGCTAAAGAAAGTGGCGCTTGCATACCCATTGCATATATATTCCAATTTAGGCGTCGATATAGATATTGACAAAGAACTCTCAAAGATATATAAGGATTCTGAATGAATATTCCAGACCCCATTAACTGCAATAGCAATATCTGCGGAAGTTATAAATATCCTGCAAATCAATAGATAGGAAGTGCACATATCTTATGTTAACAACAAGCGAGTGATATAAATGGCTGAAAATACACAAAATCAGGAAAAGGCAAACGAGAATATAGTATATATAGGCAAAAAGCCAACGATGAACTACGTTCTGGCAGTAGTGACCCAGTTCAACAATGGCATGGCAGAAGTCGTATTAAAGGCCAGGGGCAATGCGATCTCCAAGGCAGTAGATGTAAAAGAGATAGTCACGAATAAGTTCATGCCTGATCTTAAACTGAAGAATATATCTACTTCGTCAGAGGAGTTGACCAACGAAGATGGAACAAGATCTAAAGTCAGCGCAATACAGATCCTTTTGTGCAAATGATGGCGATATGCCGTCATCTAATTCTTTTATTTGATTTTTTACAGAAATAAATCAAGGAATAAATATATTCGCTTTAAAAGGATAATGCTGCATTCAATATCCTGCTTAATCGAGTATATGCTGCACAGGTGTTCACGTTGTTGAGGACGCATTTTATAGAAGAGCTCAATGCGAGCATGGATGGAAAAGAGGTTACGCTGTCCGGATGGGTGCACGAAGTAAGGGAACTTGGCAAGATGACGTTCCTTCTGCTTAGGGACGTTACAGGCATTGCCCAGGTCATTGGAAAGAAAGGGGTTGTAGCAGACTCATTGATGGACCGGATGTCGCTGCCGAAGGAAAGCGTAGTGCGCATTGTTGGCACAGTAAAGGCCAATCCGGAGGCGAAGAGCGGCTTTGAGATAGCGATAATGGAGATAGAAAACCTTAACCCCATATCAGCAAAAATACCATTTGAAGTTACTGGAAAGGTGCCAGTGGAGATGGACGTGCGCCTTAATTATAGGTATATAGACCTGAGAAGGCAGCAGACCGAAGCCATCTTCAAGATAGAATCTACAATACTGTCATCATTTAGGGAAATTCTTTTAGGCAGGCATTTTCTTGAGATACGTACGCCATCGATAGTTGCAGAAGCGACTGAAGGAGGATCTGAGCTGTTTTCGGTTCAATACTTTGAGTCTAAGGCATTTCTCGCCCAATCGCCGCAGCTTTATAAACAACTGGCAGTCATAGGAGGATTGGATAGGGTATTTGCAATAACACCAGTATTCCGCGCAGAAAAATCAAACGACGTATACCACCTCAACGAAGTAACGCAGATGGATATAGAAATGGCGTTTGCAGACCATCAGGATGTTATAAGCATACTTATAGAAGCAGTTACAGGCATTATCAAAGAGGTCAAGGCCAAAAACGCCAAGGATCTTGAAATACTCAACGTAAATCTGGAGGTGCCCGAGGCAAAGGTCGTAACATACACAGAAGTAGTAGAAGCCCTGAAAGCAAAATCGGCTGGCATAAAATTCGGCGACGATTTCACTCGCGAGGACGAAAAAATGATAAATGAGCTATATGGGGATGCAGTAGTAGTTACTGAATACCCAGGTTCCGTAAGGGCGTTCTATTCTATGCCAAACGACAAAAATCCGGAACTCTCGAACAGCTTTGATTTCATATACAAAGGCATGGAGATATCTAGCGGCGCACAGAGGATTCATCTTCCTGAATTGCTCATAGAAGCTATAAAAAAGAAAGGCATGGATCCGAAATCATTTGATTTTTATGTCAATGCGTTTAGGTGCGGCGCGCCACCCCATGCAGGATGGAGCATTGGCTTAGAGCGATTGGCAATGAAGATTACGGGCATGGACAATATAAGGGAATGCGCGTTGTTCCCAAGGGACAGGAAAAGGCTTACGCCCTGAATGCCTGCTTTTGCATGCGCTTACGCGCTTTCAAAAAATTGCTCTATGCGGCGATTTATTTTCATGGCGTTTGACTTTGTCACCGTGTAGTTCTTCTTCGCCTTCGACATCTCGTCTAGTTTTATGAAATACCAGCCTTTTCCGCTCATCCTCCACGCTATGAACGTGCTTGTGCCCGTATTTGCCTCCCAATTTTTTAGGACTTCAAACTTCTCTGTTTCTATAGCAAGCCCGGACTTCTCCCAAGCCTTGCATTCGAAAGCCAGCCCTTTCCCGTTCCTGAATACCAATATATCAGGGCTCAATGAATTTACGCCGCTGCCGGCAGACCTCATTACGGAATACCCTTTGCCGTAAAACGTATTTATGAGCTCTCTCTCGCTCCTGGCGCCCTTTATATACCTGTGCAATAAACCACGATTGATCTATTGATTTAAAATTAATATAGCTTATTGAAGATTTATAAAAAAGGATTTTGTGCATTATGAAGCCACAGACAGCTGTGCATCCCATGTGATGTTTGCTATTCGCCTATTTCGAACCTGCTCAGCGTCCTCCTGCGCCTGCTAGAAAAGGGCCTGAATTCGTTGCCATTGCCGGTATAGAATTTCGAGAAGAATTCCACATAAATAAGCCTGGCGCCCTGTATCCCGGGCTCGAATATAGCTATCACAAATGTGAAAAGCTGCCCTATTATAAGTATGAGCGTGCCGACTATGCCCAGCAGCGGGCCATGGGCCCATCCCCTTATGAAAACAAAATCTATAACACCTGCCAATATCACAGATGCAAGAAGTATGCCGACCAACCTGGTATATGACAATATGTGGCTTACAAGCGACGGTATTTCCATAAGCGATTCAAAGCCTTCAAATGCCAGGACAGACATTATGCCGCCCGCGATTAGCACATATGATAAAGCTACAGGTATGTTGCTAAAGCCAAGCTGAGATCTGTGCAGTACTGCAAGGCCAAATATTACTATGCCTATCGCTGCTGAAAGCCAGCCAAGCCTGCCTAATGCCTTCTTCTTCTGCCCTGCTGCCATCCTATTAAAGAAACCCAGGATAAAACCTGAAGCCACCATAGCTACGCCTATCCATCCGGATATGACCAGCAATTTTGAGAGGTTCACCTCCACATTGAAGAGCGCAGTGTATGGAAGCTGGAATCCGAAGTATTCGTTGAATGCAATGCCCAATACTATTGCTATTATTGATCCGGGTATTATCGCCTTTGCTATCGTGACCATGCCGTTAGGGCTTATTATAGTGCCTATGAACCTGCTGATCGGTTTTGGTATGAGGCTCTTCTTTGGCGGATGCTTCATTCTTCTTATAAGCCACAGCGCGCCGAGAAGCATAATAATTCCATACCCTGCATCCCCAACCATAAGTCCAAAGAATATTGGAAATATAAACGCAAACATTACAGTAGGGTCTATCTCGTCGCTCCTTGGCAGGGAATAAAACCTTATGAAAAATTCATAAAGCCTGGTCTTTACAGGGTTGTCGAATTTTGTTGGAGGCAGCGATTTTGTCTCAACTGTATCGAGTATATAATGCTCTTTAGTTACATTTGCCAGGTCCTTTTCAAGGCCCTTCATATTGGCTGCTGGCACCCATCCGTCTATAGTTATCACAGATTTGCTTATCCCCAGCCTAGAAGTTATATCCAGCTTTTCCGTTTCCAAATCTAACTGCTCTCTTATTGCGCTTACTATCCCGTAATACTCATTGGATATCGCATCAAGCTCATCATTGAGCGATGACTTGCGCATCTCAAGCTTTTTAATCTCGGCGTTTAGCCTTGACCTCTCTTCCGCCACGCTGCCCTTGAATTCAGGCAGCACTTCTAGCCTTATCTTATAGCTTTCTGAAAATTTTCCGAACTTGTTCTGGTCCTGCTTTGATATTGATATTATGGCAGAGTTTTTGCCCCGGGAAATTATGCAGTCAACATTTTTTTCTGCATTTTCCAAAAATTCGTCAAGCTTCTGGCCATATGCAAGAAATGACATAGTCATGCTGGAATTCAATATTGATAGGTCTTTATCAAAATGCCCGATCATGCGTACCGTACTTAGCTTATCGTTCAGGTTCTTAAGCTTAGACGACAATGCTTCTATGTCCCTGCTTATTGCAGATACCCGATCGGCTATTTTTATGGAATCTGCCTTTGAAAAGAGATCGCTTAAGCTTTCAAAACGGTAGCGTTTTTTTGATTCTTTTTGGTGCATCATGCCTTCCAGGCTGCGAAATCTTTGAGCATATGTGCTTACCTCCCCGTATTTTATTGCGTGGCTCCCAAGAAGCATGAATACGTCTTCCGGCACCTGCTCTACCTGCATTACGCCAAGGTCATGGAGTGCTGAGAGCGCAGGCTCATAATACATCCTGTCTATTATGAGCCTTATCCTTGACATCTTTGCAGGTTTGAACATTCATACACCGAATTTCTCATTTACAGCGTCAGAGAACATATTCATTGCATCTTCATCGCTTGGTTTTTTCAGGGCCTTTATTCCTGCGATCTTCGATTCATAGATTTCATTTGCACGCTTTGATGCATCAGCTTCGGCAGACGCAATTTCCTTTTGATATGCAAGATCTGCACTTTCTATGCCAGCCTTTAAATCCTCTTCTGCCTTTGCATGCGCCTCAATCAGCCTTATCCGTGCTTCTTCCTCTGCATCCTTTATCTCTTTTTCAGAATCAGTCTCGGCCTGCTTTATCTTTTCTAAAATGCTTATATCGCTCATTTCAACACCATGATGACAAAGAACAGGAATGCCATAGTTGCGATGACGTTGAACGCCAAAAACGCCATCTTTATGGCCCTAAACCTCCTTAGGGCTTTGGCGCCGCTAGCCTTAGGCACGGGCATTGCATTGCTCCCCTTTGCCCAATAATTCTTATAGTTATACGTTTTCATTCAACTTGCCCTTTATAAACTTTAATGAAACTATCTGGTCCCGCTCAAGGTCTTCCAGACGCTGCTTTATATAGGATACCTTTGATTTTAAATTCGGTATTGCCACGTTTTCAATGGCATTCGAGCGCCGGTTAAGCTTTTCTATTTCATGCAGCAGCTTACGCAGAGAATTCTCCTTCTCCGCTATTTCTATGAGCATCATAAACAATTCCAGATAGCTTCGCTTTGCGTCTTCTATGGAAGTAGGTACGCTGATGAGCTCGTACCCCATCGGCATTGAGGCGTATCCGTTTAGGTTTATATTCGGTATCTTTACGCCCATGACGTTTTTTGCAGACACCTTGGCGGATATATCGCTCTGCTCCGCAGCTATCCTTTCCAGATTGATCCTCCCGGATACCATCTCCGCAAGCTTGATGCTTTCTATTGATTGCGATACCATTGCGTATAGGTTTCCGCGCAAGGCTTTTATCTGCCTGGCGAGGTCGAAGAATTCCAGCACTAGGCTAGAGCGTTTCATCTTGAGCAGATTCAGGCCTTTTGAGGCGACCCTTATCCTGCCCTTTGTCTTTATGAGCTCTATTCTAGTAGTCTTCAGGTTACTTTGCGCCATTATTCCACTTGCCGTATTTTTTAATGTATTCGTCTTTTATGCGCTTTATCTCCCTTTCGTCAAGCGGGGCGAAGAGATCCCAGCCTATGCCGAGCGTTTTTTCTATGCTTCGGTCTTCATAATAATCCTGCTTCACGAAGTTGCTCTCGAACGAATCCGCGAATTTAAGGAATTTCTTGTCGTTTGCGCTGAGCGCTTCTTCTCCGACAATCTCAGTAAGGCTGCGGAGGTCCTTACCTCTCGCGTATGCAGCATAAAGCTGATCTGCTACTCCCCTATGGTCTTCCCTGGTGCTTTTCTTGCCTATGCCCTGGTTCATTAACCTTGACAGCGATAAAAGGACATCGATATTCGGATATACTCCACGCCTGTATAATTCCCTGCTGAGCACTATTTGGCCTTCAGTTATGTAACCAGTAAGATCAGGTATTGGATGGGTGATGTCATCTCCCGGCATCGTGAGTATAGGTATCTGTGTTATAGATCCCTTTCTGCTTTTTATTTTCCCGGCGCGCTCGTATATTGTAGAAAGATCCGTATACATGTATCCAGGATATCCCCTTCTTCCGGGGACCTCTTCCCTTGCTGCGGAAACTTCTCTCAGCGCCTCGCAGTAGTTTGTCATATCTGTAAGTATTACCAGCACATGCATATTTTCCTTGTATGCCAAATATTCCGCAGTCGTAAGCGCAAGCCTAGGGAGGATTATTCTTTCCATAGACGGTTCAGACGACAGATTAAGAAACATCACTGCGCGCTCCAATGCACCGGTCTCTTCAAACTCCTTCTTGAAGAAGTTTGCCTCTTCGCTGTTTATGCCTATGCCTCCGAATACAACGCTAAAGCCTTCGCTCTCGCCCAATATCTTCGCCTGCCTAGCTATCTGTGCAGCTATGCGATTGTGAGGAAGTCCAGAGCCTGAGAATATTGGCAGCTTTTGCCCTCTTACCAGGGTATTCATCCCGTCAATAGTGGATATGCCGGTCTGTATGAATTCCGACGGCTCTTCCCTTGCATACGGGTTGATAGAGCTGCCATTTATGTCCAGAGATTCGTTGCTGTATATGGGAGGGCTTCTGTCCCTTGGACGGCCCATGCCATCGAATATCCTGCCAAGCATGTCTGTGCTCACGTTTATATGTGCAGTATTGCCCAGGAATTTGACCTTAGTATTGCCCAGATTCATGCCTCTCGTCTCGCCGAATGACTGCACTATTGCCAAGCCGTCCCTGCTGTCGAGGACCTGTCCTGTGACTGATCTGCCGTCCTCCAGTTTTACCTCGACCAATTCGTTGTATCCGGCATCCTTTACGCCCTCTACAAATAGAAGCACGTTTGTGACCTTGTTTATCGTTTTATAGTATATGTCATTCATTCTAGCACCATTTATTTCTTCTCTGGCTCAATAGCCTTTATTTTAGATATAGACGATATTATTTCATTATAATACTGCTCTATCGCTTCTTCCTTCACGAATTTCATCTTCGCTATCTTTTGCCTTACCTCTAGATCAGCCATCTGTTCCATCGCCACACCCTTGCTGAGTGCTATTTCCTCCTCATCGCCCAATGCAAGGATTGACTTTAGCATCATATACTGCTTGCGTATTGATGTATATGCATCGACTTCGTCGAAAGCGCTTTGCTGCAGGTAATCCTCCCTTATGCTTTTCGCTACGTCCAGTATCAGTTTGTCTGCTTCCGGAAGCGCATCATATCCTACAAGCTGCACAATTTCGTTTATTTCAGCCTCTTTCTGCAGCGTGCCCATAGCCTTCTGGTAGAGTTCAGGCCAATCTTCTGCAACATTCTTCAGGTACCAAGGCTTTAGATCGTCTATGTACAACGAATAGCTGTTCAACCAGTTTATTGAAGGGAAGTGCCTGCTGTTCGCCAGCGAAGCGTCCAAAGCCCAGAAAACCCTTGTAACTCTGAGAGTATTTTGAGATACCGGCTCAGATATGTCTCCCCCCGGAGGTGAGACTGCGCCTATTGCAGTTATTGATCCAGTGCTGCCGCTCATGACATTTACCCTGCCTGCACGCTCATAGAATTCTGCGATTTTCCTTCCCAAATATGCAGGATATCCTTCTTCTCCAGGCATTTCCTCCAATCGCCCAGATATCTCCCTTAGCGCCTCTGCCCATCTTGATGTGCTGTCGGCCATAAGGGCAACATTGTACCCCATATCCCTATAATATTCTGCCAGCGTTATTCCAGTATATATGCTGGCTTCCCTGGCTGCGACAGGCATGTTAGACGTATTTGCAATCAGTATTGTCCTTTGCATCAGCGGTTTCCCTGATTTTGGATCATTAAGCTCGGGGAATGTTGAGAGTATCTCAGTCATCTCGTTGCCGCGTTCTCCGCATCCCACATATATGACTATATCGCTATCGCTCCATTTGGACAGCTGATGCTGTATTACGGTTTTGCCAGACCCGAATGGCCCGGGAACCGCACTTGTTCCCCCTTTTGCTACCGGAAACAATGTGTCTATGACCCTTTGCCCCGTTATTAATGGTATATCGGGAGGAAGCTTATCGGCTACGGGGCGCGGCATCCTTACGGGCCAATACTGCAGCATGGCAATATCGACGCTTTTCTTCTGGCTGTCGGTAATCGAAGCTATCTTTTCTTTTATTGTATAATCGCCCTCCTTCAGGCCTTTTATGACGCCAGCAACTCCATATGGCACCATTACCATGTGTTTTATTATTTCTGTTTCTTCAACTTCGCCTATAATTGCACCAGATGTTACTGCATCGCCGTCTTTTACCGACGGAACGAAATGCCATTTCTTCCCAGTATCAAGCGGCTCTACCTCAATTCCACGGGCTATGAAATCTCCGCTTTTTGACATTATCTTGTCAAGCGGACGCTGTATGCCGTCGTATATGGAACCTATCAGCCCAGGGCCCAGCATCACGGAGAGCTGCCTGTGGGTGTTTTCTACGGGCTCGCCGGGTTTTATGCCGCTGGTATCCTCGTAAACCTGTATTATGGCCTGCGCTTTGTCCAACTTTATTATTTCCCCTATTAATCCTGAGCTGCCTACCTTAACAACGTCATACATCTTAGGGTTGTCCAGGCCATCAGCTATTACAACCGGGCCAGAAACCCTGAATATTTTGCCTTCCATGATATCACTTAACATTTTGAATATTGACACCTAAAATCCTTTTTGCAAGAGCCTCTACGGATTCGGCTTTGCCCTCATTGGCTCCCGTGGGTATAAATACCACTATTGGCTTGAGCATCGTTTCGAAACGCCTCAATGCAGAAGTTGTAAGCGCATCGCGTATCGAATCAGACGCGATCACAAGGCTGTATTGCGCAGATTCTGCAATCTCGGCAAGCTTGCCCGCGCCCTCTTCCCCATACGATATAAAAACATCCTTTATCCCTACAAGCTTGAAGCCCAATGCGACTTCCCTTTCTGCGATAACAGCTATCTTTTCAAGTTCCATGCGTTCACATCATATTTTTGTACCATGCTTCCATATTGTGCGTTCATATTATATAATCCAATATTTTCATGTGGCTGAAGCGCTCGTCGCTCAACCCGTAATAGTTTTTAA
>DAHXGO010000080.1:0-3584 GCA_027332905.1 Microcaldota archaeon
GCAACACCCCATTCCCGGTAATAAAACAGATAGATACGCTTGCAGGCGAATTTCCCGCGCGCGCGAACTACATGTATACGACATATGATGGCACATCCAACGACTTGAAGCCTAAATCAAGCATCCCAAACGGATTGCTTGTTATGGGCGCAGGTGTATTCCGGATTGGCGTATCCGTCGAATTCGATTGGAGCGCGATGGCCATCGCATCATTTGCGAAGAAATACTTTGACAGGGTGGCAATGATAAACTACAATCCTGAAACCGTATCAACAGATTGGGATAATTTCAGAGAGTTGTATTTTGAAGAATTGAACGAAGAAACAGTATCAAAATTATACAAAATGGGAAAATTCTCATCAGTCGCTACATTCGCAGGGGGGCAGATAGGCAACAGCCTGTCAAGGACGCTCGAATCAAAAGGGGTAAAATTGCTAGGCACAAGCGGTGCAAGCGTTGATATAGCTGAGGACAGGGAAAAATTTTCCATGCTGGCCGAACGCCTTGCTGTCAGGCAGCCAGAATGGATAGCTGCAAAGACAATGCCTGAAATGCGCAAATTCGCAAGCGAAGTTGGCTTCCCGGTTATGGTGCGTCCAAGCTACGTGCTGGGCGGCACATCAATGTTCATAGCTAATGATTGGGATGAACTAAAAGATTACATAAACGGCGCCGCCTTACTTTCAAAGTCTCATCCTGCAGTCATATCAAAGTTTATAAAAGGAATAGAAGCAGAAATGGACTGCGCCAGTGACGGCTCTAATGTAATCGGCATAACGATGCAGCACATAGAAGAAACCGGAGTGCACAGCGGTGACGCAACGATACTCACCCCATTCAATGACGCATCTATGCCTTATGGCACGATGTCAGAATACGCCCTAAGATTTGCAAATGAGCTTTCGATAAAAGGCCCGTTCAATATACAGTTTGCTGTAGCTGATGGCATTCCATACATAATAGAGCTCAACCTCAGGGCGAGCAGATCAATGCCGTTCAGCAGCAAATCAGTAGGCATAAACCTGATAGAGCACGCAGTAGACGGGATATTTTCGAAATACAAAAAGAGCGGATTCTTCGAACCAAAGCACGCGTCGTATATGGTAAAAAGCCCACAGTTCGCATGGTCGCAACTCAGGGGGAGCTATCCTGCCCTAGGCCCAGATATGAGAAGCACCGGCGAAAGCGCTGCATACGGCCACACCGTAGAAGATGCGCTGCTCAAGAGCTGGCTTGGCGTACAGCCCAACCGCGTTCCCTCTGCAGGCGTCCTGATTTACGGAGAATCCAACGCCGATTCGCTTAAGCGTTCAGCACGCTTGCTTGAAAAAATCGGCATAAGCACATATACCCTTGAAACGCATCCAGTTGATGGTGCAACACGGCAGCTTACGCTGTCAGGTGCCATGGATTCAATCAACATGAAAAAAATTAATGCAATATTTACCGATGGGGCAATAAAAAGCTCAGACTATAGGCTGAGGAGGTATGCGGCAGACATGAACTTGCCTTTGGTGCTAAACGGAAGACTGGGCGTTGCCCTATCAAAGGCATTCAAAGCAAAGCTTTCATACGGGGAAATGTCAGAATATATACGCAAAAGTGGGAACATGCGCCCCTCAAAATGAGCAAAAACTAAAAGTTTATATAATCTATTTTTGAAATATGGGTGTGATTATTTGTCATTCATAAAGGATTTGAATTACTACAAATCTATACTTTCACCTGGAAAATATTCATCAAAGAACTTTGATGTCGGCAGTGCGCTATCGCTTTACTACAAACTCAGCATAATGCCGATATTGCTCTCATTTTTGGTCGGGTTGCTTGTAGCACACGCCGATCCATCCGCTACGCACGCGTTTGTACCCCTGTTCTCTCTGTTTTCTATCTTCGCAGGTGCCAGCATAGCAGTCATAGCAAGCACGCTCATAATGCTGTGGGCGATTGTGCCTATCGGGATATTCATAAACGCATTCATATACCATATGTTTGGGAAGTATTTTCTGAAAACCTTCAAATTCAAGTATGGAAAAACATTCGCAGGGGCGACGTTCGGCATATTTCCACTGCTTTTCTTGTATTGGCTTCTGTTTGTGCCCAAGCTTTCAATAGTGGTATTGCCAATAATCGGCGTATGGGAGTTCGTCGTGCTTGTTATAGCCGTGTCGTCACAGCAGAAGATAAGCAGGCTGCAATCATTCGGTGTGCTTGTTGCATCGGAATTGATAATATTAATGTTCATATTCACCATGTTTATGATAGGGTTCGCATCGCTGCTCCCTGCTGCATTGAGCAGCGCGCATGGCGTAGCATCAGGTGCTCCTATTGGTTCAGCAACATCATATCCTTGAATATGCAATGCATAATGGCGTTTTGAAATGAGAAGTGCAGACGCTGTAACGGTACTACGTACGGCAGCTATAATTATCATAGCCTATCTCGTGCTCCTTAAAGTAAACGCATTCCTTTTGATATTCCTTTTTGCCGCAGCCATAATATCCGATGCGCTGGACGGATTCTTCGCTGTGCGTGAAGTCAGCAGAGGTAAAGTAGGCATCATCGAGTATGCAAAGGGCGCGCTTGGAAATATAAAAATAAGAGAGCGCATGTCTGAGTATAAGCACAGGGTTTCCAAGCTTGCGCCATCCGGAGCAAGAATCGATGTTGCAGGAGATAGGGTTACCGAATACGTGATGTGGATTCTCTTCACATTTCTACACATAGTGCCTCTTTTTGTAATTTTCATAATAGTTATAAGGCATTCCTTTGCCGATGCGCTACTTGCATCAAAAGGAACTTCGTCAAAAATGAAGTCCAGATTTGCAAAGGCAATCTATGCATCGAACATCAGCAGGTTCGGAATAAACACCTTGAAATTCCTGACGTTTTCATATCTGATGCTGATCTACATATATTCATATCCGCTGTGGATAGGATATGTGCTGATAGCCGCGCTTGTAATATACATAGTGATTAGGGGCATTGCAGAGGTATATGAAGCCACATTCTTCAAGGCTGGGAAAACACTGCAAAAAACGAAAACTATTTAAACAAAAAAAGCTATATCAAAATGTGATAAAATGGCTAATAAACCAACAGCGGCATTTGTGCTGCTTTTGATAGGAGGTATATTCGTCCTTCTGGAAGGACTGGCATTGTCTGCCATAGGCGCTTTGGCAACATTGGTATTTGCATCTGGAATAGGCGCTTTGGCAGGCATTCTAGGCATCATTACTGGAATAGTGATGATCGTATCTGCATTAATGGTAAACACTACCGACAAGTCAAAGATAAAGACCTGGTCCATCATAGGATTGGTAGTTTCTATCGTTAGCCTTTTGGGCGGTGGAGGAGTAATCCTGGGATTTCTGCTTGGGCTGATAGGCGCAATACTCGGCTTGACCTATAAAGGTTAAACCTGTATTGTATTTTCTCCTTTCTTCTCCTTCTTCTTTTTTTGTTTTTAAATAATAACCCTAGTTTTAACTTATGCATGTGTTAAAAGTGCAAATCAGCGCAACCGCAATATATAAATATCTCATAGCTCGCTATAAGTAGAACCCCAGTTCAGATGATTGAAA
>DAHXGO010000081.1:0-3576 GCA_027332905.1 Microcaldota archaeon
GAAGCTCCTTGCGAGGCTGATTGCATTTTCGTGCAGCTTCTTAAGCTGCATGTCCTTAACCTTGAATATGCCATTAAGTTGTGATACTATAAGCCTGCTATCGGATCTAAGTTCTATCTCGCTCTCTGGGCCAAAAACATTTGCTGCTGTGAGCGCCATTATTACTGCATAATATTCTGCAAAATTATTCGTTTTTATCCCGTTGTATGATTCCCTTGCGTCAAGAAGCGTATGGCTCTTATTGAAGATCGCATATCCTGATGCGCTCTTTCCTGGATTTCCCCTTGATGCCCCGTCCGTGTATATATATAGTTCCATATTCTACTATTTCTAATTTGCAATAAAAGTATAAAACTGCTGTCTTTGAAGTAAACAGTTTTAAGCGTTCTTTAACAAAATAAGATTATGTCCAGAGCAGTTATCGGGCTTGATTTTGATGGCACCATAGCTGAGACTATACCACTTGTGATAGATCTTCTGAACAAAAGATATAATAGAAACGTGTCGATTTTGGACATCAAGAGATACTGGTTCAACGACTTCTTTGATCTTACCCATGAAGAACTGAGCGAAGTATTCGCAGAGATATTAGTTAAAAATGAAAATGTAGAGCTTGTTGACCCAAGGATACCATATATACTAAACAAATTCAGAAACTTTGCGGATATTTATCTTGTCACCGCAAGCGTCGCAAGAGTCGAGTACCTTAAAAAATGGCTTGAAGATAAAAAAATAAGGATAGACGGGATAGAGAACATTGTAAACAAAACAGAGTTCATCAAGGGTGATGTGTTCATAGATGACAGCCCGCACAACGCACATGATATTGCTGCAAGCGGAAAGAAAGTAATACTCCTTACAAAACATCATTACGTTTATGGCAACGAAATAGAGCATAAAAACATAATAAAAGCGAGCAGCTGGGAAGAAATAGAAAAGATAGTGCCTAAGCTCTTCGGCGTAGAATGAGCAAATTGATACCCTGAATATTGCAACAGAGAGAGGATACGCATCAGACGAAGTTGCGGTTCAACTGATTCGCGGAGTGAGATACCCCCGACTTGTCAGGGAGGAACCTCTCGTGCTATGGATTTATAAGGGGTTTGCCCTTTATTTCATATGTGTTTTTCATGCCAATCCCCATTAAGAACAAGTTGCAGATTGCAGAGTTGTGCATAAAACCACAACAGGGGGCAGGTGTAGATTATGAGCTGTTGCGTGCACTCAGAGGGTTCAAGGGCAGAGAAAAAGCGCTAAGGATAATAAGAGATGAAGATAAAGGAAATGCGCTCGTATTTTATAAAAGCGATGACGGAAGCTGGATATCTGATAGCGTTTGCATACCTGAAAGCACAGCCATTGGAAAATGTTCAATAATAATGCCAAGAGCCATAATAAGCGGAAATGCAAGAATTGGAGATTTTGCAGTGCTTTGTCCAAACTCCGTGGTGTCTGATGGCGCAGAAATTTCATATGGTGCAGTCATAGGGGAAATGGCATATGTGGAGAAGGGGGCGGTTGTGTCAAAGTTCGCTAATGTGCCAAAGATGGCGTATGTGCTCGGAGACAAAATAATGCCCAAAGCAAGTCGGGGTACAGTATGCATAGACTTCGACGGCACCATAGCAGATACAATTCCGAAAGTGCTGCAGATGCTAAATAATCGATATGGCAAGAATATTTCCATATCCGATATAAAGCAGTACTATTCGTTAAACGCGTTTTACGGAATAACACAAACGGAGTTAAATCATGCTTTTGCGGAATTGCTGATTGAAAATTGGAATGTTGGTCTTGTTGATGCGAGCATACCTGCGATAATAAGGAAATTCAACTGTTTTTTCGACACATACATCATAACTGCCAGTGTAGCGCCTGTATGTTACATAGAGAAATGGATAAAGGACAAGTGGGTCGATATAAAAAGCATAGTGCGGCTTGATAAGAAGGAGGAGTTCGCGAACGGCGACGTGTTCATAGATGATGGTCCTCACGTTGTGCATTCCATCGCAATATCCGGAAAGAAAGCAATCCTGCTAAAAAAACCATATTACGAATATGACAATGAGATAGAGCATGAGAACATAGTGCATGCAAGCGACTGGAAGAGCATTGAAGGCGAGGTCTTCAAGCTTCTTGGAAATGCAAAGTGAAGAATGCGCAAGCAAGGTACGCGAATTAAGGGCAAACGATAATGCGGGAAGTTTTTATGTACAACCCAGAATCTTCTGAAAATGAGCGTAAGCTACAATATGACAATCATATAGAAATAAGCGACAATTTCAGGCGTGCGCTACGCATTATGGAGAATACCAGCAAGAGCGTATTTATAACTGGAAGAGCAGGCACTGGAAAGTCTACGCTTCTCGAGTATTTTCGCTCAATTACTAGAAAGAGCATAGCCGTACTTGCACCTACTGGCGTGGCGGCATTGAACGTAAAAGGCCAGACCATACACTCATTCTTCAGATTCAGGCCAGACATAACTCCGGACACAGTGCAAAAGCTGCAGTACAAGGGGCAGAAGGCAGTATATGTGAATCTTGATACGATATTGATAGATGAAATATCGATGGTTAGGGCAGACTTGCTGGATTGCATAGACATATTCATGCGGATCAATGGCAGGGATTCCACGATGCCGTTCGGAGGGGTGCAGATAGTGTTTGTAGGAGATATGTACCAGCTTCCTCCCGTAGTGGCAGGTCACGAATCTGAGATGTTCAGTAAAAAGTATAAGAGCCAGTATTTCTTCGACTCCGATTCGTTTAAGCGAATAGAAGTGGAGTTCGTACAGCTTGAGGGCTATTACCGGCAAAAAGATTCCGGATTCATAAATTTGCTGAATTCGATAAGGAACAATACCGCTACGGATTCGGACATTGAAGCCCTGAATTCTAGATACAATCCTGCATTCAACCCTAATGACTCTGAAAAGTACATAACCCTCACAACTACGAATAGGCTTGCAGACGAAATAAACAATGCGCATATGCAGAGGCTACAATCCCCTCCATATACGTTTGTTGCAAAGCTGGACGGATTCAATAGGGATGTGCTTCCAGCAGACGAAGAGCTTACGCTAAAAGTGGGGGCGCAAGTGATGCTGCTAAATAATGACAAACAGGGCAGATGGGTCAATGGAAGCATTGGGGTGGTTACCGAAATAAATCCCCAATCAAACATGAATAAATCGATAATGGTCATGCTTACTGACGGCGCACTCGTCGATGTTGAGCCTTACAAGTGGGAGCTTTTCAAATTTTCTTATGATCCAAACGCAGCAAAACTGGTCTCAAAATCAATTGGCAGTTTCATCCAATACCCTCTTATGCCTGCATGGGCAGTTACGATACATAAGAGCCAGGGAAAAACATTCGATAAGGTGGTGATAGACATAGGCAATGGGACTTTTGCGCACGGACAGCTTTACGTTGCGCTAAGCAGATGCAAGACGCTTGACGGGATAGTGCTTAAGAAGAGACTGGAGAAGAAGCACATAATAATGGACAACAAGGTTACTGAGTTCCTTGCCAAATATAAGATTGCCAACGGATGAACACGCTAAATATTAGG
>DAHXGO010000082.1:0-3549 GCA_027332905.1 Microcaldota archaeon
TGCAAGCGCCACCATCACTATAAATGAGGTATCCTCGTATTTGTTTATCGCATTCAGTTGCTCGGTTGCATTGACCCTTGCTTCGCTGAGCAGATGATATGCCATGTCTGGATTTTTGATTGATGCGTTCTTTGCCTTTTGCACAAGGATGGCAGAATATTTCATGTTAGGGTAGAACACGGCATAGCTGCTTTGATTTACCAGCTTTAGATATCCTAGCGTCGAATTAAGCGCGTGCGAAAAATTCATTGACTGATTTATCGCAATTGTAGAATTTGCAGACGACGACACATTAGCCTGGAATGCAAGCAGCATAAATAAAATAAAGGGCAGCACGAGATATCCCGTGCTGCTGATGCCGTTCATGCTGATATGATCATAGATTGACATCTATGTTAAGCTGCTCCTTAAGCTCGCGATACCTATTTCGTATGGTCACTTCGGTGACCCCTGCGACATCGGCTACCTCTTTTTGGGTTCTGCGCTCGCCTGCCAACGCTCCTGCGATGTACACTGCGGCAGCGCTTACTCCAGTGGGGCTCCTTCCCGATATTAAGCCTTTCTTCATTGCTTCCTTTAGGAGTTCGACAGCTTTTTCCTGAGCTTCGCCACTGAGCTTAAGCGCATTGACGTATCGTGGAACATATGCCACCGGATCAGTAAGCGGTATCTTGAGCCCCAATTCGTGAGATATCGCGCGATATGCCCTGCCTATCTCCTTCTTCGGCAATCCAGATATTGTAGCTATTTCATCAAGCGTCCTCGGCATGCCGGCCTTCCTGCATGCTGCATATATTACAGCCTGCACTACGGTTTCTATTGGCCTTCCGCGTATCAGGTTGTTTTGCACGCATCGCCTATATAAGAGGGCAGCATTCTCCCTTATATTCTCAGGCAAACCCAAATAGCTCGACACCCTATTAAGTTCTGGCAACGCTATGAGGTAGTTCCTTTCGCTTGAACTCGCTATGCTTGCACGCTTGTGCCATTTCCTCATTCTATAAAGCTGTGCCTGCCTTTTTGATGGGATTCTCACTCCCCTGATATCTTTGTTGTATAAATCTATTTCCGTCACTAGCCCCTTATTTGGCCTTGTATATTTCATTGGGGCTCCAGTTCTTGCCCTAGAGTTCCTTTGGTCTGCGTCGAAAGCCCTCCATTCTGGTCCGCTATCAGTAACATTCTCTTCTATTACGAGGCCGCAATTATTGCACACGCGTTCCCCCTTTTCGCTATCGAATATTATGTCTGAACTGCCGCAGCTTGGGCACACCGTTGCATCTGGATTTATCACCAGCCTGTGCGATTGCTGCTGTTCTGCCGTTTCAAGTTGGCTGTTGCCATTATGGCTGCCCCTCGGGCGGCCCCGTTTTTTTATCTGGGAAAGATCGGTTACATTAAGCTTATTATGGCTGACTGTTATCTTTTTGCCAAAAGAGGCGCTTGTTTTCGAACCTGATTTTTCTGATTTGTGCTTTGGATTTTTTGATTTTTGGGTATTCATGATGCAACACCATTTTATCTCGTCTAAATAGGACAAAGCTTTTTAAATTTTTCTAAAAATAGCAATATTATAGTGAATAGTAAGATATTTAAACCTTTCGTAAGCAGTGAAAATGTCCAGATTTCACGTCATTTTCTCTATTACCGTGCCAGTTACAGTATGCGGAAAACCGGTTTCTATATCAGTATAATTTATTATTACATACCCGTGGAATACGTCCCCAGGGCTTCCGGTAAATACCGTGCCGTTGGAGAAGCATTGCAAAACCTGTGACGATGATTGAGGCAGGGTTATGTTAGAACCTATCTGCAGGGTTATGTTTGGGCTGAATCCGAGCATATTGTATATGGCAGTATCGGAATTGCAGCCTATTGCGGTTATGTTTATGGGCGAAGACGTTGATTGCTCTAGATTTATAGAAAAGTTGCCGTTTGGGAGCAGTTGGCTGTTCATGCAGCTGAAATCGGCTGGAAATACGCATGATGTGCTTACTAGGGTTTTGGGGCTGAATAACCCCATTGCGTAAAGGGCCATCAAGGCTATAGCTATAATCAGTATTGCCCAACCATACGTCATCAAGTATTCCATAGCACTTTGTGAACGCATGCCAACCACTTATAGAGTATATGACAGGCTTTTATTAATAGTTTATGCTTTTAGTGATGCTATTATGCCGTCTATTATGCCATTAACGCCTATGCCTCCTGTCGATCTTACAACAATCCTGTGACTCAGGATTGGCCTTGCAAGGAACTTTATGTCGTCTATATTGGCCTCAGTTCTTCCCTCAACTAGAGCTTTTGCCTTGCAGCAGTTCAGGAAGCTTATCTCGGCCCTTGGGCTGCCCCCCATCACTATGTGTATATCTTTTCTCGTAGCTCCAACTATGTCAGTTATATATTTTATTACATTATCGGGTACTTTTATCGAATTGACCATGCCTTGCATCTCTATTATGTCTTTTATCGAGATAACCCTGTTTATAGGGACCTTCGATTCTGACTCTTTTATGCGCAGCATCTGCTGCTCCTCTTCTGCAGTAGGATATTCGACAGCCACCCTCATCAGGAACCTGTCTGCCAATACCTTTGGCAATTGTGTAGTCCCTTCTATGTTGAGCGGGTTTTGGGTCGCCATTGCGATGAATGGCTTTTCAAGCGGCATCGTCGAATCGCCCATAGTTACCTGGCGTTCTTCAAGCGCTTCGAGCAATGCAGTAGTTGTCCTTGGAGGCGCCCTGTTAATTTCGTCTATTAGCAATATGTTGGTGAATATTGGGCCTTTCTTCAATTGCAGATTGTTAGATTCGTCTACATATGTGTAGCCCACTATATCCTTGAATTCTATGTCTGGGGTGCCTTGAATCCTTCCGAACTCCGCTTGAATAGCTTCTGACAGAGTTTTAGCCATAGTGGTTTTTGCTACACCTGGCACGCCTTCAAGCAATATATGCCCATTGGCGAGTATGGCTATGAAAAGAAGCTTTATGATATCAGATTTCCCCGCAATCCTTTTCTTTACCTCTGCAAGCACCTTTTCGTATACCCCTTTCACGTCAGAACTCTCCATCATAAGACCCTACAAAACCTTTATAATATAGTATGTGACAAATATTATTGGTGGGGCAACATTTAAATTAGGCACCTTAAGTTAGTGTTAAATATAGATGATTTTTATGATAGGAAAGGAAGCTAAAGAAAAGGGCATGGCCTCTATAGATGAGGTATACAACATACTCAATGACAGGAAGAAAAGTTCAAAGCCGCTCACATACGAGCAACAGGTCACAATCGAATATGCCGAAAAGTTCAAAATGGGCACCAAGGAGTATAATAAAATTGAAAAGAAACTCAGAGACCTAAACATGCTGAGCGACTACAGCATAATAAAGATACTTGAGATAATGCCTAAGAATCTAATGATGCTCAGGCAGATAGTGGCAAGAGAGAAGGAAACTTTCACAGATGAGCAGCTTTCGCAGGTACTAAATGTGATAAACAACAAGGGTTAACTTAATATGCATTTTAGGGGCAAGGCAATATGGA
>DAHXGO010000083.1:0-3492 GCA_027332905.1 Microcaldota archaeon
AGCATGAAATCATGGTCGGATCAATGAATGAGGCGGCAGCTATCCTAAAGGCCATAGGGTTCAAGCCCTTCTGCACCATAAGGAAAAAGAGATCCACATACGCCATTGAAGGCGTTAGCGTAATCCTTGAGGATATTGAAGATTTCGGTCTGGGAGTCGAAGCGGAGATAATGACAACAAAGGACAACGAGGATTCTGCAAAAGCAAAAATAGATAGAGTATTGTCGGATATAGGGATCGACAGCTCTAAAATAGTAGAAAAAAGCATAACCAACATCATAATGCGCGAGAGGGCAGAATTTTAGATAAGTGGTAATCATGGCCGTATTTGTTATAGAGGGCGTTGACGGTGCGGGTAAAAGCGAAGTGGCAAAGCATGCCAGCGAAAAATTTAACCGGATAAAGACCCTTAACACTTCCAGAAGGGATGACATGATGCCCGAGGTCAGAAAAGTCCTAAACAAGAACGTTGAAAGATCCGTAGAAAGCAGGTTTGTGTATTATCTGGCCTTAAACCAGATGGTAGACAATGAAATAAAGGCAAACCCGGGCAAAGATTACATCAAGGAAAGATCGATATATTCTACCAAGGCGTATCATGTCGCGTACGATATTTATTACAACAAAGGCGCCAACCTGGGCGCTATAGAGGAATTGTATAATGCTGCGCTCAAGAGCGCAGTCAAGCCGGATCTTACCGTATTTCTTTACGTGGACGAAGCCGAGCGCTTGAAAAGGCTTATGCGCAGAGACCCGTCAAAGAACACCCCGAATGACTTTGAGTCCGATATAATGAAATACGCAGAAGGAGAGTTTAGGAATATTGCCAAAGCGCTTAGGAAAGACGGAATAAGCGTTTTAGAGATAGATACTACTGATATTAGTAAAGAAGCTGTAGCAAAAACCGTCTCAGATGCAATCATGAAGCATGTGCTTCTTGAAAGGGAAAGTAAAATTTAGGCCATATTTTATACTGGGATGTTTGCATGAAGCTGGTAATATATGGAAATTTGGGATTCGATAAAATATCTTCAATAAACGGCCAAGTAGAGGTTAACGGAGGCGCAGCATATTACTGCGCGGCAGGTGCATCAGAGTTTTTTGGTAGCATCGGTGTAGTCGGAGCTGTTGGTGAAGATTATAATTTTAACGCGCTGACAAAATTTGGCATCCCAACTGATGGCATAAGGGTAATGAAGGGTAAGAAAAGCTCGGTATTCGAGGTAAAATATGAAAAGGATGCACGCACCAGGACCATAGGGGTAGAACTGGGGGCAGGGGAATCGCTCGGGCCAGCCATAATACCACGTAGCTACATGAACGACGCAATGTACTTTCACATAACCCCGTTAAAACCAGAAAAACAGATGGAGGCAATTAAATTTGTAAGGCGCAACTATCCATCGGTAAAAGTAAGCGCCGATTTCATAAAAGATTGTATACTTGAAGATGCGCAGGCCATAAATGAAATTGCGAATAGCAGCGACATCGTTTTCTTTGACAAGGAGGAAGCGCAAGCCCTGACTGCCGCAGGCATTGAGATAAAAACCGATAGCGTAATTAAAATGGGCAGCTTCGGAGCAAAATATACGATTAATAAAACAGGCGAAGTGATATACTCGCCTGCCCCGCATATTCCAGATGTAATAGACAAGAGCGGAGCTGGAGATATCCTGGAAGGCGCCCTTTTGGCGCAATTTTGCATGGGGGTTTCAGATTTGCATTTTGCACTAGATAACGCAGTGAAATGCGCCAGCGAAAAGGTAAAACATTACGGAGTGGACTATATTAGAAGCAAGAACCGCGTTTAGTCAAGCTTTTAAATAAAAACCATTTTACCATGGGCAAACCGAAGTTATTAATTTTAAAAGCAAGGTTTATACATCATAATACAATATGTAATATTGGTGTTATTATGGTTAAAAATAGCAAAGTAAGAGATTACGCCAAGCAGAATGAAGCGGCCAACGCCCTTCACGAGACCATGTTAGAGTACCTTAGGACCAAAGAAAAATCCTGCTCAAGCAAAAGCAAGAAGCCATAAAGCATTTTTAAGTATTTATAAAATCAAGGAATGCAACTGAAAAAGAATATTCGAGTAAGATACCTTATCGGAGACTTGAATTGTTGTAGATCGGATTGAATCAACAACGCCGCTTGCAGGCGGGACCTGAAAGGTCTATATAATTAATCGCTTCACTAGTCCATCCATTACAAATTATTTTGAATTTGCAATGCAATATCGGCATATCGACCACGCTAGGTTTATTTTTATCATTCCAGAATGACTATATGGTTATCTGGGAATGACAAAAAGGAATTCTCTTTACCCGGTAAAGAAATTTGCCCTGAATGCAGGAAAGGCCGCCATAACACCGGCAGAGATAGCTAACATTCTGGGCAAGCAAAAATGTTGGTGCCGTCTATGCGGCGAGGCTTGTAAAGAAGGGCCGTCACAGCACGGATAGGAACAATGGCAATGGCAGTATCTGCGTATTTGTTAAATGCTCGTATTCCAGCGTTTTCTTGCTTAAGAGAACCTTGTTTTTTATATTGACTTTTGGAAAATCGCTTACATTAACTTCATTTTGCCACTTCGCTTCAAAGCCAAAATTGTCTGCTACAAAATCTACCTCCTTCTTTCCAGAGTAGAATCCGATAGTCGTTTTTGGCTCAGCTATTGTTTTACCTGAATTAACAAAGCGGTAAAGGTGGTTGAATAAGACGCTCTCTACTATTTTAGGTTCGCTATTTTTATCTATCCGGTTTGTCTTTTTTACGAACATATTGTAAAGAAAAGGATCATTAAAATAAACTTTTCTCTCCTTCCTGAACACATATTTTCTGCCCGATACCGGAAAAATGCTTTTTGATACAAACAAATCTTCAAAAGATTCCAGATATTCGCGCACTGTCACATGCGATTTTATGCCCTGCATCCTTGCAATGCCCGACAGGTTTATTTTTGAAGAATAACTTTCCACAATGCCATAGATAACAGCCGTAGCTATTTCTACGCTTTTCTTGTCTTTGCTTATATCGGAAACAAAAGCATTCCAATGCACATCGTATAAGTCATCGCTTATTTTGCTATTTTTAAGATAATCAAAGATTGCGTCAGGATAGCCGCCAGTTTTGATATACACGTCAAACCACTTCTTAATCTCTTCTGAATACGTGATTGCATCTTTGGCATAGGCTACGGCGTCCTTGAAACTGTTCGCTTTTTTATTCTCCAGGAAATGCTTTAGTTGCCCAGATCCAAAGCTGAGCAGAAAGCCCTTGAATGACAAAGGCGGGAATTCAAGGAACCTTATTTTTCTACCGGGCAGCAGCTCTTTTTTGAGATTTGTTGAAGCGGATCCGGTAACATATAAAGTCACATCTAAAGACTTCTCAGAATCCAAAAACCGCTTTATTGCCCTCTGCCACCCATCTACAAAACTGACCTCGTCCAGATAAACGAACTTTTTGCCGTTTCCTGCAATAAAT
>DAHXGO010000084.1:0-3278 GCA_027332905.1 Microcaldota archaeon
GGGCACATGCTACATCGCATTAAGCACGAACACAATAAGCTTTGGATCCATTGTTTCATCGGCAAACGTACCAACGAACGTTCTCGTCACTGATACGGATAATGGAGGAAACGCAGCATCGACATTGCTTGTAGGAGGAAACGACTGGACACAGACTGCGAGCCCCCATACTACATTCGGAGTTAGCAATACTCTCTGGGATGCAACATCACAAGGCTCATACACTGGCACTGCATTAACCAACAGCTTAGTCACTACGGGCATATCAATAGCTGCTCCGAATACAGTAACTACAACAACGAGCAACAGCATATACTTCGGCCTGAACATACCTGGAGGAACACCTGCAGGCACGTATTCGCAGGATATAACAATAGAGAATAGCTGTTAAGTGTTGCGATGAATGCCAGATACCTGCTATTGGCGATTTTTTCTTTGTTCATCGTGTCTGGCACATTAGCATACGCGCAGCTTGGCGAACAGGCAGGCCAGCCGTTTTTCAACATAAGCGTGGGAAGCAGCAGCACGTTCAACTACTCAATACTCAATTCTGGATCTGCGCCGATAGGCTATAGCGTCGTACTTCCTACGCTCAACACAATACCCAACAATGCAACGCCAACAGTCGCGGTAACCCCTATGAATGGCACGCTTGCGCCGGATTCTCAGCAGGTTATAAGCATAAGAGCGAGCATTCCTTCTAGCGACAAGCCATATCTTAAATGGCAGGGCGTCCTGTCGATAGTAGAAACAGCCCCTGTAGCCAATGTTACTGGCGGTGCCGGAGCGATAATAAGAGAAGGAGTCGCAAAGATAGTAACCATAGAGTCAGCCCCGCCTAAGGGCGTGCCTTTGATCTATTATGTCATAGTTGTATTTGCCATAGTAATAGTTGCGGTTGCCGCAACATACGCAATGATCGCAAGGAAGAAGTCGCGCATGGCTGCAAAGAAGAGAGCCAATGCTGCCAAGATCAAGGCTAAACTGAAGAAGCGTGCACCTGCACGCACAAGAAAGGCAGTTAGAAAGAAGCCTGCAAAGGGTACAAAGACCCGCCGCAACAAGAAAAGCACGAAGAAAAGGACGACTTCTGCATCGCGCAAGAGGGCGAGGCGCTGAAAGCGCGCCGCCATGAGATGCTTCTTGCAAAAGCGAAAAGGTTAAAATGATTTACAGCCAAGTATGGAAGGGCAATATCCCCCTGATTGATATGCAGGCGGGAATATGGCCAAAAAAGAACTAGCTTGGAATGAAATAACGTCGCCGACCGGCGATGGCAGCCTCTTTGCATTGAAAGGAAAGAAATATCGCATAATAGAGACGCTGAAGGAAGATCCTAGCTACGGTGAATGCAAGCAGCTGTGCAGAGTGTCTGAGCTTAATTTGGATAAGAAGGACAAATTTGCAGTCATTGTCTCTTTCATCAGAATTGAGAAGGGCTCATTCACCCCTAAACGCGCAATACTGTCTGAGCCAGTGCATGACATAGGATCTGCAATGGACATGTTCGAAAGCACGCGGTGCTGAACGCATGCACGTCCAGTGCGGAGAACACATAGACAATGAATAGAACGATGCTATCTGCATTCTGCGGCAATGTATCTGTATTGCAGAATCTGCTAGCCTAATACATCCTATGCGCTAGTATTATATCGCCGTCCCTTACGCGCGCATCTGAAACATAAAAGCAAAGGTTGGACAAAGAGTAATCAGTGGACATATTGAATGGGTATTCCCGCGATTTGCTGCCGTGATTTTGCTTTTTCCAAGCGGTAACTTTCGCTAATACGCTACCGTCAGGATAATCCTCAAGCGCACGCTTGATCGCCTTTGCTTTTGATTCTGCTGTGCCTATATCAATCCCGTTTATAAAAAAGGCAACTGGCTTGTGTTCGCCATTACCCCTATAATAAAAGTTAGTCGTGATGCAGAGCGCAGCTTCATTGCTCGTCTGGCTTTTTATTGCCTTTATAGATGTTATGCGTATGCAGTATTGGCCCATGCTTTCATAGCTCGCGGCACGTTCAAAGAAGCCGTCAGGCTCAATGCTCTGCTTGGAAGATGTCCGCAACCAGTATTCTACTTCAGATAAACGATAGTTTGAATCATTCCTTAGCATATGGGTCGCATTATGGCCTGAGCTCTGCAGCTTGGCGTCAACAGTAATAGGCGGCCTTGCCTCAGGGAAAAAGTCATCAAGTCCCTTCTGCCTGCTTGTTGTTGTCATTTACATAATATTTGGATTATCAGATATTAATATATTATGGTCCGCATGCCTTTCAGGCAAACTCTTCATTTGCTTGGTATAAATATTTTATCTTACATCATTTGTCTCCAGCTGCCCCGTAGCTCATTTTCATATCTATTACAGTATTGGAATCTCCAAAAAGGAAATGCGCATCCACGAATTTGCCGTTCATAACATGTGGCAGCCAGTATTTGTCGTCATCCCACATCATATCCAAAGGTATGGAGCTTATTTCGAACCATTCTGGCTTCATCTCTTCGCTTTCTGATATTTCCCCACTCCATTCGTCTGCTATGTATACATGGACCCTCTGGTTGAATTCGCTTTTAGGATTGCTCCCGCCGAAATAGAAGCAAAGGGTGGCTGCCTTGTAATAACTTTTTGGCCTTGCTCCGACTTCCTCTATCGATTCCCTTATCATTGCATCGTCTACTGTTTCGCCTTGCTTGAGCTTGCCTCCGACGCCGTTTAGCTTGCCCTGCCCGAAGCCGCGCTTCTTCATTGCCAGCAGCACTTTCGAAGTCTTTTTATCTACGAAATAGCAAAGGGTTACATCCCTAAGAGAATCGGAATATTTATCAATGTAGTCGCTTATTTTGTCTTCATCCATAATATTGCACCCATATGACAATCATATAGAACTTTTACATTTATTATTTATTTGTTGCCGCTTGAAGGGATTTTGCAGCATAATACCCTCGGACTATAGTAGAGGCGACTTTGCTTGCGCCTTCCTCTACACTCGATATGTTGCTTATCACATTGAAATCGCTGCGCATGTATCTTTTCAGCAGTTCTATCTGCTTCGAATCGTCAATAGATATCATCTTTTTGTGTATTGTGTCCTTGCCATCTGCCCGGTTACGGAACCTTTCCTTAAGCGTTTCTGCACCTGCAGTCAGGTATATGAACATGTCAGGCTTCATTAGCTCTGCCCATGCTTTTATGGCGCCGTACAACAAGCCAGACGGCTCGTAGTTGCCCTCTTTTCCGGAAATGCTTTTCACTGCATCTAATGCGAACGAGAATG
>DAHXGO010000085.1:0-3275 GCA_027332905.1 Microcaldota archaeon
TCCGCAATACTGGGCGGAATATTCGGCCTTAGTGGCTGGCTTTCAATAATAGTAACCCTGTTTTTCTTCTACTTCGCAGGCAGGTTCATCCAAAGGCTTGAGGCAGAAAGGAGCGCTGCGCGCAAAAAGAAACACACAAGGCAATAATGGCTTTGGTCCCGGAGCACTATGGCTGCATCCAGTCTATTTCATAATATTCGTTCGGGCTGCCCTTGAGCTTTATCTGCCTTACTCTATAGTATGTAACTGACGTTTCCCTATCCGCTATTGCAAGTACAAGGTCAAGGCCGGCATCATCCGCTGCCTTTATCGCGTTTGCAAATTCATTGCCACCAATATATTCCTCTTCGCTTAGGGACAGCATGGCAAATTTTGGCCTGTCCTTCTTCGGGTTGTCCGCATCGCTTCCCTGCCTATGGTACAATAAATAATCTATTGATGCGGTTGCCGGCTTCGTTCTACCAGGGACAGCCAGGATGAAAGTCTTCCTTACCGAATGCGCAACGCGTATAACGCGCGCCCACTCTGATATTAATAGCTTAGAATTCTTTGGGAATACGTGTATAACATGCTTAGAATGAATCCAATCCTTCCCTTCAGCACCTCCACCAAAGGGTTTCGCTCCGGAGAAATATACGCGGAAATGGGTGCCGAATTTAAATCCGGTCTTTATTACATAACCCCTCTCTCTCCAATCTGCGTAGACTCCATACAACTTAGAAAAATCCTTCCTCCTTGAAGCCGCTGCCATTATCACCCCTCCAACAGAGGTGTTCTTCAGTTTCAGTATCTTTCTTCGGCAAAGGAAAACAGTTTCATAGGCATCAAGCTTATTCAGCCTGCCCCTATCTGCAGCCTTATAGGACCCGTATTGGCCAAACCAAAAATCATCGTACAGCGCCTTCCCGGCCTTACTATCATCAACAATTGTTATAAGGTCTGACTTAAAGAATATTCCAGCTACCGAAAAGCGCGGCATTTTCAAAGGAGTCATGGGATACTCCTTCTGTTGCCTTGCACTGCCGCGTGCACCGTCTTTGGGCTCCACTATCACCAGCCCACGATCCCTCCAGTCCTTGTATGTGAAGTACCTGGCAGCGAACTTTTTAGCCTTAAGAAAACCAGAAGCCATCTCGTTGAAACTTACCAATCCCCGCTCAGACCGGCATTCAGCATTCCTCACATCTATAAGGTAAAGTGCCTCTTCAGGCATAAGCTCAACAGTCCCTCCCTCGCGTTTCCTGCCAAAATATCCACGCGTGGCAGCATCGACTCCGGCAGGATCAGATACAATGAACCTTCCCCCAGAATAATATATATTTATCATAACATCCTTCTGCAAAACAGAGCAAAGCCAATTACCTATGAAAATTTATAAAGTACATTGGAGCGACAATGCTATAAAACGCGACTATTCCAATCCAAACAGCAAAATATGCAACAATACCAAGTATCGGAACAAAACCAACCAGCCCCCCAACAATCGCTGCGCACACAACAAAAACCCAAGCTATTACAAAAGTGCCAATTATGTTGCCCCACTCATTAACAAAAATGTGTAATCCATCATGCAAAGCTCCGGCCACGTCACGCTTTCCCAACACTATTAACGAAGGGCCAAGCCAGAAGACTCCGCTAACCAACACTTCCACAACAATCCAAAGAAGAAACACTATTGCATCAATTGTAAGGACTCCAAGGGCCAAAGCGAGGTGCGCGGCAGCATGCCCACTAGCCCCACTACCAAAAATAAGTCCCCAGGAATACAATAATACAGAAATAAACACCAAAAACACGAGCAGCCAAGCCGCCACATAAACGCATTCGTATCCAAGGAGCGCAAAATACTTTTTTAAAGACACCCTGAACGCCCTGCGCAGGGAAATATTCCGCGACCCAAGCTGATAGCACAGGTGCACATACGCTCCCCTGACCAAGGTGTCAAGACACAGCAGAACAACTATCCAGACCCCAACGATCAGGGCCGAAGCAGAAACGCCATTCTCTAGGTTTGCTATGGTGCCTAGCCCGGTAATGGCAAAAGAGCTTATCATGGAAAACACGATTGTGGCCAATGCAACCACATATACTGCCACAAGCAACAGCGCCGGAATCAAAACCTTTGGATGATTTAATATCGCCTTAGCCGAAGAAGCAGAAACATCAAATATATCCATGATAATGTCTGAGTATTCAAATTTAAAAGGTTTGCCCAATCAGATATAGTCGATTAAATGCTGCTTGACGACTTCCATAGCGGAATAATTGCAGTGCTCCATCCAAGCGGAATCACTTCAAAAATGACCGTCCGAAACGCCATTCTAACATACTATAAGTTTTCTGCAATACCTATGTTTCTTGCCCTGATAGTAGCACTCCTGATAAGCTCTTACCTTGTCACGATAATCAGCCTATCCCCAACCGCACAGCTGGTTGGCGGCTCGGCTGCACTTACGATTGCTTTTTATAGGAAAGTCCTGTTCCTCCTGGTGGTCATTCCAATATTAATGCCCATCTTCTTACTCGTACTTGCAGGGATAATGCATGCAATTGGCAGCTCCCTGAAAATCTTCAAAGAGGGCTTTTCACGGACCTTTACAGCTGTCGTATTTGCAAATTTCGCAACGCTTCTTTTTTGGTTCACATTCGTATCGCTAATAGACATAGGCGGAATAATCTACTTTGTGGCCTTCATTTACAGCATATATGTGCTAGTGGTTGCACTCTCAAAACAACAAGACATAACGAAGCTTAACGCATTTTTTGTCGGAGTCCTCTCATTTTTCGTGGTGCTCATAATACTCTCACTGCTTTCGGCAGGATTTACATACGCCATTGCATCGGCCGGCCCGGCATGACGCCAACGGCCCGCGCTGATGCATTCATACGGGCGCAAAACGTTTTTATAGAAATGCCTGTCAATAACAAAACGATTGCGTGGAAAATAACAAACCACAAAATACCGCACTAGCCCCGGAGCCGCACATGCCGCAAGGCCTAGCGCAGACTATGAAAAAACAAGGCTATCATTTTGTCGGGAGCCATTCGGCAACAAAGATATGTAACTATACAGCAAGCAGCCTAAAAAAGGAAACCAGAAACCACACCTGCTACAAACACAGGTTCTATGGGATAAGGAGCTGGAGATGCATACAGGCCACCCCAGCAATAGGCTGCAACCTCGCATGCTCCTTCTGCTGGAGGATCATACCCGAGGAGGAAGGATTCAAGTGGAATGAACTAAATGCCATTGGCGAATGGGACAATCCCGAAAT
>DAHXGO010000086.1:0-3271 GCA_027332905.1 Microcaldota archaeon
TAGAGTAGGCACCAGCTGCGATAGAAGCTTGATTTTCTCTTCGATTTCTTTTGAGATCGAGGCTGCGCCGTTGCCAGGCGAGCCTCCTGCGCTGCCTTTGGATTCCATGCCACAACTATCGGCCTGCGCTCCGTTGCCTGAGTTGCTTCCCTCTGCTTCTTCAGCAGATTTTGTACCGGATGCACTACCGCTGCCCTCATCTGACTTTTCTTTATTTGAAGCATCCTGTTCCGAGTCTTTTCCTTTGCCGGGCGATATGCCTTCTTTCGGCTGGCCCTGGCTTTGGTCAGAACCGTTCCCCTTAGTGCCTTGCTCGTCTTCAGCGTTGCTACTGCGGCTACCGGCAAGCACACCGTTATACTGAGTGACGTCAGGCTTGAACTGGAGCTTCTCGCGCTCAAGAGTTTCATTGAAGAGGCTGAGGATATTGTCGGTTACAACATAGGTGCCCTTCCAGTCGGTGTTTTTGACCTTTTCGAGCTCTTCGGCAAACTTGTCATAGTAGGGTTTGACTTTTGCCGGAAGCTTAGACTCAAGCGCTATGACATTCCCTCCTGCAATTCCAAAACGCGCAATAAGCAGCGCTTCCTCGAAACCAATTGGGTTTTGTTGTGCAGCGTTAAATTCGCTTTCGTGCTTGCTCTTAATTCCTTCTATAGTAATATTGTAAAGCGGTATAAAACTTCTCATGCTTCCTGGGAATACCGTGGTCCAGACGCTTTCTATTCTGCAGTCTTCCACTATGTTTTCGATTTGCTTGACAAATTCGATGGGCATGTTGTGTTTTTCGGAGAGATTTTTTACCATTTCTTCGGTTGCCCCAAAATTTGTAAGCCAGGTGTGTGCACATTCATGCTGTAGCAGAGCGCGGGCTACACTGACTCCATTCTCTCCAGAATCCGCTATAAGCTTAGAATTGGAAGACAGATATATTCCATATTCGTTTGGACCTTTCTTGAAACTTGCTGCTGGCGGGCCGCCAGGTATGGAATCGGTTAAGATAAGCGTTAGTTCTCTGTCTTCGAAGCTGCTGATTAGATCTAACTCGTCTTTCAATAATGATGTATCAAACTTTTTCTTTGTTTTGGCAGTTCCAATCAATTTAAGCGCCTCTTGGCTGGCAGTCAGCCAGTCTTACTATAATCCATAGAGCTACCTTTTGAATCTGATGATTTGTCGTCTATTTCTAATTTGTCTACACCATAGCCAGGGAATATGTCTTTTACTTTTTCAACTATTGCCTTTCTGTCTTCGGGATCTGTATAGTTGTTCACAATAGCGTTTGTAATGGCGGTATTAAACGCTGCTTGTGGGTCTTTAAATGCTTCCTGATATGCAATTGTTAGATCTATCGTGTTGGTAAGCAAGGCGGTAGATATCGGCATTATGTCCTTATCAGTCTTTCGAGTATGCTGGGCTAGTTTTATTAGGTTCTTTATAAGTCCTACGTCCTTTGTAAAATGCTCTAGAATCTTTTGCTCTTCAATCTCTGTGGGAAAATCAAGCGCTATCTTTGCTATGAATCTCCTCATCAGATCTATATTGATCTGATTTATTCCGCCGTACCCGTTGCCTATTACGTTCGTAGTTGCCACGATAAAAAGCTTTGAATCTGCGTTAAGGAACCACGCCTTTTCGCCAAAAATAACTGCCCTTCTTTCATCGAATAGTGGGTTGAGGATTTTCTGCGCTTCTGGGGTCAAAGCAGAAAGCTCATCAAGCACCAAGATAGCGAACCCATGCTTGTTTGCCTCTTCGATTGCAATTGGCAAAGGCCCTTTTTGGAATTTTACGACGCCATTTTCAAGTACTTCGTGGCCTATAAGCGAATACGCATCTGAATCCCTAGAGCATTGAACGTTAATCAGTGGTATAATAGACGAGTGCGGCGCAGGTTTATTCCTGTCGTTCCATGCTGCAGCAAGATATTCGATGGATAAAGTTTTGGCTATCCCGGTTGGGCCGTACACCATTGTTGGTTTATCCGAAATAACATTTACAATAAGGGAATTCAAGTATGTTTCTGATTGCCCTCCTGAAACGGTGTAGAAATTTGGTAATTTGGAATCATTGGAGAAATATTTTACGCATGACAAGTCTTCCAGAATTTTGTTATCTGGGCGCTCTGAGGATTTATATAATGCATATTCGAAGGCGTGCTCTTTTATGCTGTCCAGCGCTCCTTTCATGCCTTTAATCGCATTTAGGTCCTTATCAGATAACAGGTTGCCTATCTCAATTTCCAGGTTAGCATAGAATTCTTGCAGCTTTGCGGCATTTTCTGGGTTCCGGGTAAGAAGTGCTTCCGCGACAAAATTGTAAGGAGCTTCAATTCCATAGGCCGGCAGCATATCCTTGGCTAAACCATTATAATTGTTGAAGTCTATCACTCTGCCTGCAAGCCATGCGGCTCTGTTTATTAATTCTAGCTCTTCTCCGCTTACCTTAGTTGCAAGGTCGTTGCTAACGGCTTTTATCAAGTCTTTAATTTCGAATTTATCAGCCTTATCTTCACGTAGATAAGCTTTTGGTGTTGTACTTGTCATCTTTTCGCTCATTTTATGCACCATTGATTTATTGCATAAGAACGTACCTATAACGCAATTTTATGCATTCGTGTTTTAGGCATAACTTACGAAATGCTTAAGGTAGTTTCCAGATATATAAAGGTTTACTTTTATTTAAAATCAATAAATTATTTTTGAGGATTTGTAAAATGGCTTGCAGGAAGCAGGCGTAGCGGTAAAGTTATATGAATAAGCGGGTGGTGGTTTTATATTGTGTTAGCCTGGTCCGCGGCTGAATGCTAATTTTCATTTTTTTCGACGTAAAAACCTAACAAAAACCTAACTCTCTCAAAACGTTAATATAATAAGGCGAAGAAATAGCCTTGTGGTTTAATGTCCGGAACGCTTGACACCAAGAAAAAGATTGTATCGATGTTGAGGAAGAAAAGCATGAACATTACCGAGATCAGCAGAGACTTGGGCCTGTCAAAAGCAACCATAAGCCAGCACATATCCGAATTAGAGGCCATGGGTGTGGTCGAGGTAATAAACAATCCACATTATAGGAAGGTCAAATATTACAGGGTTTCTAGTCCGCTTGGAAACAATGCAGAGATAGCAAATGCAGGGCAGCAAAGCAGCATTGCAAAAATACTGGTGCCTGCAGTGTTTGCAATAGCACTACTCGTGCTGTTCGCATTCGCTGTGGCAAACGAATCGGGAAAAAGCGGAGTGCCTGTTCCTTCGCCGGGCGTGGCCTCTGC
>DAHXGO010000087.1:0-3229 GCA_027332905.1 Microcaldota archaeon
GCGGGCTGTCCAGGAGCCTGAAGCCTAAATGCAGAAATGTTTTAGTATTTCTAATTTCTTTTGAGTAAAACATCAATTCCTCTTTCTTTTGCGCTGCTGTCCGTGCCATGCAGCTAAATCAGGTCACGCGTGTGAAGCCCGCCAGCAAATTCCTTCGAGGTGTAGAACCTTGTATGCAGCTTTCTTTTCTTGAAGTATGCCTTTATGCGCTCCTCTGTCTGCGTCTGCTGGTCATACCCAAAAACGAAGGCGTACGGGCGCATGGACGCGTACCTCGCAATGTCGTTTTCCAGATCGTCAGATGCTAGTATGACCTCGTCCACGATCGGCGTGCTTTCCAGCGCCTTTGCCCTCTCTGCCTGTGTATGCTTTGGGAACCTTCCCTTGTTCTCGTAGCATGCGGCATCCGTGACAACTATCACAGCAAGATAGTCACCATGCCTCTTCGCATCCTTCAGGAATTCAAGATGGCCCTGGTGCAGTATGTCGAAGGTGCCCCAGCAGAACACTTTCTTCATGGCCATGCTTCTGCTGCAATGCTTATAAGCTTTAGTTGCCGGCCTATTGCCTTCCAAGCCAGGAACGCGGCAGGCACTGCATAAAGCTTTAAGCCATTTTAATATTTACTTAGTATTTCTTAATCTATTTTAGTAAATCTGACTTTCGCCTTCTTTTGCGTTCTGCTGCATCGTTGGCCTAATGGCATAATTACACAAGGCCGTAAAACATCGTGCAGTACAGCGCAAATACAGGCAAATTTTTCTCTCGGAAAATTAAAAACAGGTAATTTCAGCGGCTCTAAAATCTATTTCCATGACCATGGTAAATAGCAAAGAACACTTCATAAATTTGAGCCAAAAAACGCCTTCAGAGGAAAATGCCGGAAAATCAGGCTACTTTAAAGCGCAATACCGCTTGCTTAACCAGAACAGCCAGTTTTCCATAAATCCGAAACACATGCTTTTTCCAAACCCTGTTTTTGTTGCAGAAAAATGGAAAAGCGTATTCTTAGGCAGGCACCTCCCTGCTTTTCATTATCATGAAATATGCATGCTGTTGGAGTCTTGGTTTGAAGCCCTATTCAATTTATCGAGCAATGCTGTTTCTTTTGCAGATTCGCTTGCCCAGATAGAATAGTATTTAGCGATTTCCATCTCATCGACTTTCTTCCCCCGCTCCGCTTTCAATACATACTCATTGGACTTCTTCTTGAATTCCTCGTAAGAAGGCGCTACCCTAGCCGCAGCATCTGCTATGGCATCTGGCGTTATATTATATATGGACCTATCCCATTCCCAGATATCAGTATAAACCTTTTTGGTCCCGTTAACTATTTCCTTGCGCAGCATATTAAGGAGTCTGCGGCGCTCGAGGGTTCGCGGCTGCAATAGCCCGGTAACAACATGCTCAATATCGAACTTTGAGTATTCTTCAACTATCATGTTGGTTGGATCGGAAAGGTATTTTACACCATCAATGGCCACACTTAGCCAGGTATGGGGGCCCAGCATGATCCCCTTGTGCGTCACAACTCCCCCTTCCGACTTTACATTCCATCCGCCATCATAAGCCAGCACCAAATGCAATGCTGCTGCCTTGTGCAGGCACACTCCTCCGCTCTTGTTAGAGAGCACATTCTCCAGTGATAGGTACCCTATCTTGTTAATATCGTACTGTATGTGCTCGTAGACGAATCCGGTGAGCAGCCTAAGCCGGTCCAGCCCCTTTGAATCGCCGGCATATTCCTGTGCTTTTGATATAAAATCCTTAACGGCTTTTCCGTCGAGGTTCAATGCCGAAGAGTGATTCTTTAGAAGGATCAACGGGAATCCGGAAGAGGTTAAGATGCGCTCAAACTCCTCTTTTGAATGGATTGTGTAATCAGCATCCGGTTTGCGTATGGTCAAAGTTGTCATGATCCCGCTTCGTTAAAATATAGCACAGTTGCAAATATTTATACATAGCTCTGCTATTTCTAATACTATCTTGGAACTTCTAAAACTATCTGCGTCAATATAAATTCAGCTCTTTTACAAGCTTCTTGACCCCCTCATATATCTGGTCCCTTATTGCAACATGCCCTGCATAGTCCATAAGTTTAGGATCCTTTATATCCCACAGAATCAGTTTAGCTGAGTTTTGCAGATAAGAAGGCAGCATTTCTTTGCTTACCATAGATGCCACCTTTGCCTTTCCCGTTGCAATCAAATCTGCCAAACCGTATATATCGAGCATAGGGTTTTGAATTCTTAGACTGAGTATACAAATACAGACCTTTAACAGTAAAGCTGCGCTTAAATGTAAAGCTCTTATAATCCCTGCGCGCCCGTTTGAAGCCTGTTTTATCGAGGTCCCGATGGGATATCGTCACGTGGGGAACAAATTTCCTGTAATGCAGTCCTCCTTCACCAAAACTAGCTATCAGCTTTTTACGCAATGACAGAATGCTACCATCATCTATGGCACGCAGGTATATCACATAATTGTGTTTTTTTCCTATTGTGCCTTCAATCTTGTTCAGGCTGTCAAATGATGCAATCCCATCTATACAAACCTTGAAAGGCTCGAAATCCCAGAGCATCTCTCTTATTTTATGTAAAAGGTAATCCTGTGCATAATTTGTATAGGAAAGATCTAGTATGGTAATGTGGGGATTCTTACTATTGGCGTCGCGATAGACTTTGTATTTGTTCGCAAAATCGTTAATTATGGCTGCAATTTCATTCTTTAAACTAGGTGGCAGGCGTATCTGTATTACTTTAATATCATCCATAATAACCAGCTTCTTTAAGAGATTTTTGACCTTCTCATATATCTGGTCCCTTATTGCAACATGCCCTGCATAGTCCATAGATTTAGGGTCATCTATGTCCCACAGCACCAGTTTAGCCGAGTCCTTCAGATAAGACGGCAGTACGTCTCTGCTCACCGTTGACACTACAATATCTGCATTATTAACCATATCCTTTGTAAGCTTCTTTGACACCTTATTGGATACATCCAACCCTATATCTTTCATGCACGCGGTTACATTAGGCCCTGCCTCATCTATCCGTTTCCCTTCATAACTGCCAGGATCGACGCCGGCACTGCTGGCCGTTGCCTTACCGTTGACCAAGCTGTCGAATATTGCTTCTGCCATCTGGCTCCTGCCAACGTTGGCCTTGCATATGAAAAGAACTTTCATCAAATCAATACACCAAAATTTATTCTAATACTATAATAGAAA
>DAHXGO010000088.1:0-3222 GCA_027332905.1 Microcaldota archaeon
TTAGGAGATGACATCCTCCCACCACTGAAAGTGATGGGGTTCCTCTTGCACTCTGCTTCTGTCTTTGTCCGTCCTCACCTGTTGCCATCGGAGCGGGTTTCGGAACCATTACTGGGTTCAAGGTCGCAGAGCATCCTTGCGTTGCCTCTTTGGAGGTATCAGTGCTCTCCTTGCATACATCCCTGTCTGTATGCAATCGGGATATGCTCTTGTTCCGCACCTCTTGGATGGGTGCGGGAACATTCCCTACTGTGGATTTCGTGCCACAGGCATCAACCTGACGAGTCCTGCACTCAACTCTGGACATTCCTTCATAGGATGTGTTTCAGATATATGCAGGGGACATTGATGATATTATGATGACAAAATGTAAAAACATTTGCATTCATCCCACGATTGAAAATCGTGGGCTTTCTGCTATGCATTCTGTAAACAACGAGATAGAGCGAATCGGTAGCAACTTTATGCGCCATGGAAATCCAGCTAGGCGCTTAAGAAGATGAAACACTATGCAAAATGCCGCGCCGTTGGAATCGAATGACATTGATGGAAAATGCCACAACTCTTCCCAAAAGGCAGTAGCCATATCGGAAAGCTTTTATTTATTCAAAACATAACTGCTAATGGCTGATTATATAAACAAAATAACCGGAAAGAGCCTAGAAAAAAGGTTCTTCGAAGCCGAAATGTCGGACTTTAATTTATACAGACTGATAGCAGAGCACGAAAAGTCCTTAGAGCTGAAAGATCTTGTTACTGACTTAATGCATACTGAGCTCAGGCATGCAAAAATATGGGCAGCGCTTTCGGGGGAAGACCCAAAAGGATACAGCATGCCAATAAGCTCAAGGGTTAAACTGTATATGTACTTAATAGCAAGAAGGCTAATGGGCATAGCCTTTGTGACAAAGCTGCTTGAAAGAAATGAAAAAAAGGGGCTGGATGAATATAAGGACCTTATGAAAAGGGGCATCAGCAGTAAACTGCGAACTAAAGTTGGCAGCATAATAAAGGATGAGGAAGAGCATGAAAGCATGCTGCTCAAAGAAACCGAAAAGCATGAAGCACGATTAGATTATACTCGCTCGATAGTCTTTGGGATGAATGACGGCCTCGTAGAGATATTAGCGGTCGTATCCGGATTGGCTATGATAGCTTCATCAAGCTTCATCGTTGCGATAACCGGCATAATAGTCGGCATATCCGGTACGCTTTCAATGGCAGCAGGCGCATATCTATCTTCCAAATCCGAGATTGTTATTGATAGGTCTTTGGGGAAGGGAGTCAGCAAGCCCACAAAGCCAATAAAGGATGCATATTATACTGGTGCTTTCTATTTCTCCGGCGCGCTTGTAGCCACATATCCATTCATTCTGGGCGCATCAGGATATCTAGGCATAGCCGAAGCGGCAATATCCGTTATAATAATATTATCAATAGCATCAACGCTTATAGCTGTGATAAGCGATACGGGCATAAAACATAGGATACTTGAGATGCTTGCGATATCGCTTGGCACTGCATTCATAACTGCGTTGATAGGATTTTTGATAAAGGTAATGCTTGGCATAGTTATATCTTGACACATGAACAAAAAATTGAGGACACAGTGCCTAAAAGATTTCATATTGTTAATGCAATGGCGCGCAGCATCAACTTCATTGCATGCACGATTATATGAAAAATACGCAAAGTTGCTTGCCGCGGAATGTAAACGGGCTATGCGCATATAGTCTAAAATGCATCATTCTGTTTTGGGCTCTTCCGACATAACATCTGATTTTTCTATCAATAACTTCACATCAATCTCATCATTGCTCATTATTGAATTCGCCATTTCTTTAATTGTTACTTTTGCCATCTTTTCCTTAATCGGTTGAATCTTCTTCATTATCTCATCTTGAAGCATATTTTTCATTTCTCCGCTAAGGATTTTGCCGCTCTTATAATCTTTATAAAGCTGCCGTGCTTCTTCAACGTTTTTAAATACGTATTTAAGGTATAGGTAAGCTATATCAATCTCCGGAACGCCGCCGAGCTTTCTGTGCTCTTCTATTGTGGTCCTGCCGCCGCTAAACGCCTGAGATATCTTTCTCTTTATCTCGCTTTGGCTGTCCCTTACCAGATATACTGCATTGCCAGCCGACTTTGACATCTTTTTTCCATTAACCCCTGGCAGAAAACGCCCATGGAGCACGCTTGCCTTCATGTATCCGAATTTCTCTGCCACGTCCCTCGAAGCACGAAGATGGGTGTCTTCATCTAAACCTATCGGGACTAAGACGTTTTTTATGCCCAATGTTTGAGGGAATATTACATGGGCAGATTGCACCGATGGATAGAAAGTAAGACCAACATTATCTGAATCTTTGTAATCATAGATTGCCTTTACTGTGCTGATATTTATCCCCCTCGATATCTTTATTGCCAGATTGTAGATGTTCGTATAAATCTGGTCTATTATAAAATGTGTCTTCTTAGGTTCATAGCCGTATGCCAGCATCTCTTTCACAAGTCTGAACGCGTTCTTCAGGCCGATTTCCTGGTTTTCTATCTTTCTAGCAACATAGCTCTCATCATCAGAAATAGGGGCATACAGGTCTATGCCGTACTCTTTTTGGAAGAAGAGATTAGTATCAAATACGCCTATGTGGCCCATATGGAACTGGCCGCTGGGGTTTAGGCCCGATACTATTGCACTCTTTTCATGATTTAATAATCTTGCATAAAACTTGTCAAAATCCCTGTGAGACGTAAGAAGCCCATTATGGAAAGCTTTGTAGTCTGGTTTTTTTTCAAGTTCTTCTATTCGCGATGCACCAAACGCTACTATCAACTTTTCCTTGTCTTCGTTCAGCCTTTTCAGCTCGTTTTCAACCTGCTTTGCGTCTTCGACTGCTGAAGAAGCAGGGAGCCTTGTTTTTATTGCATTTTTTGGCACTCCATCCGTCCCTGTAATTGAGGCATGCTGATGTCTTTCGCCTTTATGCGCACTATGAATATTATCGCTTTTTGCCATGTACACCGCTGTACATATATAAGCCTGCCAACATATTTTAAGTCTTATGTGTAGTCTGCCGTATATAAAAATGTAAAGCCCGAAGTTCTGCAGATGCAGTTTTTGGGCAATTCCGGCAATCATTGAATTTGACCCAACTCTAGGCGTTACATAAAGAAATTAAATTAATATCATAGAATGGCAGATGAGCCATTCAGAGAGCA
>DAHXGO010000089.1:0-3128 GCA_027332905.1 Microcaldota archaeon
CTGTTTTTCCCTTAGTCTTGTTTCGTATTCTTTTTTTGACGCGGCGTGCGTTATTGGTTTTAACCCTTTTTTTCTTATTATTTCAGGTATTTTGTCTCTTACGAGCTTGTAGTTCTTCATTATCTTATCTACTAACTCTGGCACTTCGTTTATGTCATTAAATAAATAACCGTTATAACCATCCTTTACTAATTCGTCCATAGCTGTTCCCCTTCTGGCTAATACTGGGAGGCTATGGGCCTCTGCTTCTATGAGAGGCATATTGAAGCCTTCATTTTCACTATTGCAGATGTATATGTTTGCTGCATTGATTTTATTTTCTTTTTCTATGCTATCCAGCTTGCTGTATAGCTTTATCTTGTCGCTTGAGTATTTAGTTGCCTTACTATATTCATCTGCGAATTCCACATATGTAGAATTATCCCCAAATGCAGTAAAGCTGAGATTTTCCTTGCTGCATATTTCTGCTATTTCTGGAACTCTTTTATTCAGCGCGTATCTGCCCCAAGCTATGAGATGAGGCGATCCTACTTGGCACCCTATGTATGAAAGGTTGTATTGGTTGTATTTATGGAATAGCGGCAGGATCTTTATTTCCTCCTCTTTCCAGCCCAGCCTCAGCAGTTCGTTTTTAACGCTATAGCTTTCGACCACCATCTTAGGCTGCAGAGATCTGAGCCACTGCAAAGCCTTGTACGAATCTATTATTGATTCTGGAGAACTTGACAGGTATGGATAATTCAACCCGTAGAAGAATATGAAGTCACCTTTCCTTATGTTATGCTCCATCAACTTGTATGTTGTCCCCATGTGCCATATCCTTATATCCGCTTCTTCCAATGCTTTCTTATAATCCCAGGTGCTGCTTTTTGAGGAATTCAGATAAGCCCTGATGTTTTTCAGTTTGTTTGGCCTTTCTATGAATTTTATGAGCAAGTCTCTAGGCTTTCTGTCGCTGAAGCCTACCTGCTTTACTTCCGGGTATTCCGAGTAATATGCAATCATGGTATCGCTCCAGCGCTGCCCTTTATTTATTTCGTGGATATTCAACATTATGCTGCTTATTGCATCCCCAAACTTAACTTCTGGATATGCTTGTATTATTTTCATTTTATTCGCCTTGTCCAAGCGTCTATATAGCCCCTAAACGCCTGCATAATGTAATCTGGTTTGCTGCCATGGACATGCGAAGAGCGGAGTATCATGGCGCACGTGGCTCCCAATATAAGCATTGGCATAGCATATCTCCAAAAAGCATTTTCCTCCCATTTCCTCCTAAGCATTACCTCTCCAAACATCATGTTATATGGCCTCTTCCTGTGCCTAAACTCCAAATCGAAACTTTTCTCAAAGGCTATGTCATGATAGGTTATTGCATTGGCTATGGCCACAGACATGTATTTGGCATTTCTGAGCCGCAATCCATAATCGGCTTCTAGATGATGCATAGGGAACGCTATCTCATCAAAAAGCCCCACCTTTTTTATCACTTCTTTCTTGAACATAAAGGCGTTTGGAGCAGTATCGCATATTATAAATGATGGCTCGGGGGTATATTTTTCGTTGGATTTACATAAAGGTGTCATAAGGCGCTTTGAAATCTTTGCTCCAGCGGACCATATCGTGTCTGGCATTGACAAATACAGCATATATGGGACAGTCATGCCTACTTTTTTTGATATGCCGAACCCTTTCACTAAATTAACTATGCACTCCTCATCCAATACATTGTCGTCATCCACACAAAATATATAATCCCCTTTGGCTGCCTTTATGCCGGTATTTCTGCTTGCTGCTAGATATTTTTCCGTTTCGTGCTTTATGACCTTTACATTTGGATATTTTTTGCTTAGCTCTTTCTCTGTATCGTTTGGGCCTGCGTCATCTACTACTATAACTTCTAATTCAATCCCTTTTTGATCGCTTTGCATGATGGAATCGAGCAACCGCTTTAACTTATCCAGTCTATTATATGTTGGTATCACTATTGATATTTTATCTCCAGGCATACAGCCACCCTACTTCTTTTAACTTTTCGTCATAAAGCCGCTTTTCTGCTTCGACCTTAAAACCATAATCCCTTAATTTCCTGTCCAGGCCTTTAAGCCCATAATGATATTCTATCTGAATTCGATACACGTTTTTTAGCCCTTTTTCTAAATTATCATTGAATATGGCGTGTTCTGCGCCTTCACAGTCGCATTTAATTATTATTTTCTTTTTCTCTCTTTCTAAAAGCTCCTTTAAAGAAAGCTTTGGTTCCCCGGTGGCAAAATTTCCTTTTGCGTGCGCGGTATTGGTTATTTCTGCCAAAGAATAAGTTATTTTTTCCCTTACCTGTGCTCTTGCTGCCTGCAGGATCGGTTTTGCCCTATTAAATACCTCTTTGTTATTATCATATGCAAGCACTGCATCTATATACTTATGCTGTGCTAAATAAATCGAGCTATCTCCGCAATGGCCACCTATATCAAATGCTACCGTGTGCGGCTTTAATCCTTGTACAAGCCATAGGTACTGCTCTGTGACAAAGGTTTCTAGCAGTGTATTGTAGTCATTAGTGTTTACGATCCCTAAGAGTTCAGCTACTTTTTGCATGTATCGCACCTTTCCAATAATCTATTGTTTTCTTTAGTCCTTCTTCTAATGAATGCTTTGGTTTCCAGCCTAGAATCTTCTCTGTTTTAAAATTGTCTCCGATTAAGATTCTTGCATCCAGGGGCCTCGGCGGTGTCGAATGCCAAATTATTTCTCCTTTAAAACTGGTAAGCTTAGCTATAAGCTCTGCGGTTTCTTTTGTTGTATAGCCTATGCCTGTGCAAAGGTTTATCGCTTCGCCTATTGCCTGCTCGTTGCCTATTGCTTTCAAATAGCCATTTGCGTGATCTTCCGCATATAGCCAATCTCGCACTGCTGAAGGATCTCCTAAATATACTTTATCCTCCGTTAGCATCTGGGTAATTGTCCGTTCTATAAAGAAATGCGTGTTGTCTTTTCTGCCGTATGTGTTAAACGGGCGCAGTATTGTGTATGGAAAATGATAAGCCATGTGCATATATCTGAGATAGTTATCAAAAGCGACTTTCGCCACAGCGTATGGGCTGTTTGGTATCAACGGACTATCTTCA
>DAHXGO010000008.1:0-17527 GCA_027332905.1 Microcaldota archaeon
CCTGCTGATCTCTTCTCTAGCATCGCCTGCCTTTGCCAATATTCGGTATCGTTTGTCATCGGGGTGACATTGTGCCATAGATGGATATTTATATCTTGTCCCGTAGGGGTCGTACTTGAAGGGCATCGCCCGAAGCAGGGATCGAACCTGCAACCTAGCGGTTAACAGCCGCTCGCTCTACCATTGAGCTATTCGGGCTTGAAAAAACTGAACGGCTCCGCAAGGTTTATAGCCCGCAGGTATGATGCCGAGTTATCGCCGATCAAGTCTGACGGTTCAAGCGTATCATTTAGGTAGTTATATTTTAAAAACCCATGTGCTTTATCGAAATTTACTTCAGCGCATACGAAAGTAGGGGATTCTTCAGTTATAAGGTCGAATGATCCTATGTACCTTTTCCCTTTGTATAAGAACGAATATACCTTCTCCATTATGCCCATGTCAGAACCTTTCGATATCAGGCTTATAGCTATGGCTTCAGGGCTGTTGAATACCACGCATGCGACATCTTTGTTTTTTAGCTCCTTCTCTTTTATGGGCCAGCTCTTGAATCCAACTATGGGCATCCTGTAAGAATTGTATCCCTGGTTCTCCCCAAATTTGTCCACGAATTCGAGCTTTTCTTGAGTGCTATTGTTTCCCGGATGGTATATGGCATACCTAGATGCAGCACCTATCACAGAATACAGCGCAATGGTTGTCTTGCCTATCTTGTCAGATGGCACAAATAGGCGGGTTTTTCCTCCTTCCAGGTGGCTGAATATGGCGCTCATGTTGCTGCTGAACGTGCAATTGTAGCGGGCCAGGTCCATCTCGGAGCCGGCTCTCACGAAATACAGACTGAGCATATTGCTAGTTTTTTTCTTTTCAACCATGTTCAACGCCTTGACAAGAATGCATGACGACAATTCATAAGATTGCCAGCATAATTATTTATAAGTGGCGTGCTATCAGACCAATTATATACATCACATCGTATGCCGGCTCATATATTATAGGGAATGACACTGCGCCCTCGCCTATCGCATAATAATCGTTTTCCAGGCTCGCCTTTATTGTATATGTAATGTTCTCCTCCTTGTACACTATAGGACTCGTCAGCGATTTAACGTATACCTTTGCGCTATACACCCCAGGAGTATACCCATATATTGGATATATGAAATGCCCTGTTGTATGGTGCAGGGCTATTACGGTCTGAGTATTGTTCCATGCAGGTATGTCTTGCACGCTTATGGTAAATGGATTATCTGATACGCCGGTATTGTTTATTGTTATGTACAGGTTCGTAGGCTCCCCGGGCCCAGACACTATTGAGGTTGGAGTCACATTCAGCCTGAATACGTTTGGAGTAACATTCACATAAACACGGAAATGCAGTGTTCCTATCCTTGATTCGTTGCCGGTATTTATTGCGCTTAAATTGAATGCGTATGTACCGTTAGCAGCATTTGGAGAAGGCGTTAGCTCAACGGACAGTTGCCTCCGGTTCAATGAAGAATTTTCTGCAGTCCAGCCTGCAGGTATCGAAGTCGCAACAAGCCTGTTCCATCCCAAGTTTATTAGGTAGCCAGTGCTGTTTGTAGTAGATGAATTTACAGTAATGAAGAATGTCTGGCCGGGGCCAACCTTGCCTAAAAACATGCTCCCGTTATTGGCTATCGTAGCGTTGTATGGTTCTGTTACCCTTACGTACGAAGCGCCGCTCGTCAATACTAACGATGCCAGCAGTAACATGACAAGTATAGCTGATGCTTTCAGGTGAACACCATATTAGAATATTATTGATGAAGGTATAAAACTTTATTGTTGGACATCACGTATACCTTACGGTGAATGATGCAACTTTCTGTGTTGTAACTTTCCCTGGAAGCATATTTGTAGTATAGTTTAGCCATAAGTATCCCACAAACGAGTCTCCAAGCGGCTTCTTTGATATCCCGTATGAACTATAGCAATTAACAGTTATTATTGAAACCCCGTCACTGTACATGTCTATGCCGTTTGCCATGGCGCTTGATGGATATGCGCTTTGATCGCTTGAATACTTGAGGACGTGTATGTTTCCGTATTCTGGATAATTGGAATTGGTTGAATTGACTGCAGATGCACATGCAGCGCCAGTTATATCCATAGTCGCGCCGGTAACTTGGGATAGCTTGATGATGAATGCCCCAGAGGTATTCATAGCGTACGAATCGCATATGAATCCAGGCGTTGGAGTGCATGATGATGGAGCAGCATGCGGATTCAATATGCCGGTAGATATAACCACATAAAGCGCAATGCCTATTATTAGAAGCGCAACTCCGTAAGATACCATGAAATCTAGAGCTACCTGCGATCTTATGCCTTGGGTTTTAGCAATATGCATTTATTCACTCGTCTTCTTCTGGATTTGAGGCGCTTTTGCTTACCTTTAGCCTGACTCCGCTCGAATCCCTGGTTATCGTTATGTCGAGGTTGTCCTTCCCGAAAAGCTTTTGGAGCTCATTGTACGTGTATGCGCCTATCTCCCCATTCTGTGAATTCCTGCTCTCGAGGATCTCGTCCCTTCGTTCCTTGAGCTTCTCCCTTTCGGTTTCCGTGTACACCAGCGACAGTTTTGGCACTTCCTTAGACTCAAAAAGGCTTTCGAGATTTAGGTCTATGCGATTGTAGCCTTCATCCTGCACTATAAAAGGCAGCACTGCGGTAAACTCCCCCTGAAGCTCACTTACTGATGCTTCTACATTTTCCTTTTCGCCCGCAACTACGAATTCTGTCGTATTCAGAAAGCCGGAGAATACCCCTTGTGATTTGTTTTTTATTATGTCCTGCAGGAGCTGCGATATCAGCCTTAGTATTACCATGGCCGATTGTTCGCCGAATTTATGCGCATATGTGCCAAGCCCGTCCACCTTGAGCGTGCCTATAGTATATCGCTCGCCTTCCTTGATTGAACGTTCTATCTCCTTTGATATTCTTTCTTCGTCAGGCAGGTCTATGAGCGGGTCGAAGCGCTTGCCTTTCTTCTTCAGGAAGAGCGTGACCAGGCTCCTAAGCTCTATAGGGTCGAAAGGCTTTTTTATGTAATAATCTGCCCCGTTTTTAATGCCTTTAAACCGGTTGTTTGTTGGATCCATTGCGCTTACAAGTATGATGACCGTATTGCTCATGGACGGATCGCTTTTCACAGTCTGGCATATGTCCAAGCCATCCTTATTGGGAAGCATCAGGTCCAAGACTACCAGGTTCGGTTTGTTCTCTTTTATAAATGGTATTGCCTCGCCTCCGTCATATATCTGGCTTACTTCAAAGCCCTTGCCGATTGAAAGCGCCATTAGCTTGTTTATGTTTTTGTCATCTTCAACTATCAGTATCTTGCGAAGCTCATTTTCCTGCTGAAGAAGGTAGTATGTCAGTATGCCGCCACTGCTTCGCGATGCTATTGCTTTGCGGCTTTCAAGCGCGGAAAGGGCGCCGTCCAATTGGCCTTTTGGAATGCCCCTGCTGAACATCGTCTCCTTCAGCTCGTTGTACGTTACCTGCTGCTTCTCGTTTATAATTGAAATCAGGTCTTCTGCAAAATTAGCGTTTTCTACCATTCCAGTCACCGATAATTAATGCCAAAGAAAACCTATTATATCTTGCCATCTATCTGAACATTTGAGTAAGGTATTAAAAGCTTTATTTGAAAGTATAGCATATGGCAACCGTTATAGAACGTAGAAAGTCTTCAATGAAGAAAAACTACTATGCTTATATTGCAATAATAATCGTAGCCGTTATAGTAATCGCTATAGCTGCAAGCTACCTATCCGCACCCATAAACATATTGTCTCCTGAAACAGTCGCCATAACCTATAAAGGCACGGCATTCGCAATAGGAGGCAATGAATATGTCGCAGTGCTTGGGAATTACAGCTCAGGCAAGAATGCTGCAGACATATACCTAACTAGATTGCCATCCTTCATAAATAGCGAATTGCAGATATCGCTGAGCGCAGGCAACACGACCCACGTGAATTATAATTCAAAATATTCAAATATGGGATTTAGCCTTGTTTCCATCTCAAACGGCACAGCAAGAGTGACCATAGAGCCGCTTAGCGCCTCATTGGGCATACTTCCAGACAGTGCTAAAATAGGGGATGTTAATCAATTTTCATTTGGGTCTTCTTGACAAAACGCTGCATGCATGGCTGCATGCTTATGATTCCTGATCCTTCTTTGAAGGCTTATAGGCTATCGGAAGCGTAAACCAAAATTTTGTTCCTTTGCCTAGCTGCGAATCGAATTTTATAGTGCCATGGTGCAGCCTTATGATTTCCTTTGTTATGGCAAGCCCCAGGCCGGTGCCAGTGCCATCAGGCTTTATGAGGCCTCGCTTTTGAGCCTGATAAAATTTCTTGAAAATCCCCCTTTTATCGTCATCGCTTATGCCTATGCCTGTATCATATACCTCGCACTGGATTTTGCCTCGTGATTTCTTGAATATGTGCACCTTTATGCTACCTTTTTCTGTAAATTTTATGGAGTTGCCTATCAGATTGGCAAAGACCTGTATAAGCCTATTTGGATCAGCTGTTATTATCGGGACATCATAATCCGATTCCCATTTGAAATCAAGTCCGTTGTTTCTTGCACGCTCTTCCAACGCTTTTATGCTTGGATTATTCTGCATCTCTCTGAGATTTGTCTCCTTTATGTCAAGTTTTACCTTGTCCGCTTCCAGCTTTGCAGCATCAAGTACCTGTGTTATTATAATCATAAGCCTATCGGATTCGTCCAGAATGGTTTTCATGTATTCCTTCTGGTCATCGTTCAGTTTGCCGAAATCTCCGTCGTAAAGCAGCTTTGAAAACCCCTTTATGTTTGTCAAAGGCGTCTTGAGCTCATGCGTTATGTCAGATATGAATTGCGATTTCAATTCGCTGTTCATCCTGAATCTTTTAGATAGAGCTATCTGGGCTTTTAGTTCGCTTTCCTGATCTTCAAGCCTGCGTTTTGTGGCAAGCTCCTTTATTAGAAGCAGGTATTCTACGCCATTTCTCCCCTTCAAACCCCTTATTGAATGTATGCTGGGTATTATCTCATGGTTTCTTTTTTGAAGGTTTATGTATGTGCCATCAACTGCACCGCCAGACTTAACATAAGCTATGTCCCTGTCCAATATTGCTTGGTCTACGTAAAGGCTTCTCACGTCAGTCCCGATAATCTCGTCCTTCTTGTATCCAAGTACCTGTTCAAGCGATATATTGCAGTCCCTTATGTAGCCGAGCTCGTCCAATGTCACTGCCGCATCAGATGTTGCATTGAGGAATCCATATAGGTTCTCCTTTAAAAGATCGGAATATTTTTCTATGCCTGCATCGGTTGCTACAATCGCATAGCCGTCCCCTATGTCCTTTATAGAATATCTGACATGCATTGGGGCATTTCCAATAACCATATCTGCAATTCCAGATTTAGATTTTCCAATCTTCTGAAGGTCAGCTTCCTGCTTCCCGGGGGATTTTTGAACCAGCTCAAGCAGGTTTTTGCCTGCAAAGTATGCTCCACCTTCAGGTACATCATCAAATTTGCCTATCGCTGACCTTATCCTGAGCTCTTTATCTGTTATGAATATGTATATGCCCTTGGATGAATTGACCAGCGATGCGATTGCAATGAATGCATTGCGTTCGGTAGAATCGTTGATGGATATGTGAACCATATCATCATTTATTTTATAGGATGACATGCTTATTGTCCGCTCATCCCCGTTTACTGATATCGTAGTATCAATGAATTTTCCGCGCTCCAAAGCAAATACTTTTTCCAATGGCGCATTCAGGATGTCCTTGAAATTAGTCTTTGAATTAGAAGTAACTGAAAAGATGGATATTGCACCCTTGTTCAATTTTATTATCTGCCCGGCGGAATTTACCAGCATCTGTGGCGTGCTTGAGTTAAAAGCAGCATCAAAATAATTTGCTATCTTTAGATTCATTGCAGACTCGCCCTTATATGCGAGGAACATTCCTATGAAAAATCCGCCTATAGATAGTGCGGTAAGCATATCGTCGCTGAATCGGTTCTCCTGCTTTGCCATCAGCTTTAAAAGTGCTATGGTCTTGCCGCTTGCGATTATAGGTATGGCGGCAAAACTTGAATATCCTTTATTCTTATAGTTTATGAGTTCAGGAAAAGCAGAATACTCGCTCAGCTGATTGTCCACATATACCTTTTTTGTATTTTGTATGTATTCATCGAGTTTTTCACTGTAATCCTTGCTTCCGGAGATAAGAGACACGTCAGCGCTGTCGATGCCGAATACGTTCTTTACTACCCCTATAAAATTGTTTATGGCCTGCTTGTCGTCAGATGAAGCCTTCACTATTGGAAATATGTCAAGGAAGAACTTATCCATGAGTATATTCTCCACCATCAGATCAGCATTTATGTATAAGCAGGTTTCCGCTTAGTATCCAGATATATCCTAAATCTGTATGCCATTTTGGAATCCCTATTTGCATTATGCCGTTTTATGCTTTTATGCCTTTCTGCGGTCCGTTTACATGCCTCAACTAAACGCATGAAATCCCGAGTTTATGGTTTAAATCAATAATGGATATGGATCAGCCCATTATAAAAAGTAGACCCGCATAGATTTTTATAGAATAAACGCCATATCTAATCTATGATAAAAATGATTTTTCCAGGCGTCTTTTCAATAGACGGAAGGATTGCCACGATAAACCTCGCCAAGGGGCGAAAGGTTTATGGCGAAGAGATGCGCGTCGAAGATGGCATAGAGTACAGATTATGGAATCCCTACAGAAGCAAACTTTCCGCAGCATTGCTTAACGGATTGAATGCCATGCACATAAATGAGGGCTCCAGGGTTCTTTATCTTGGGGCTGCGACAGGCACCACTTCAAGCCATGTTAGCGACATAGTAGGGCATACCGGCGTAGTGTACTGCGTAGAGCTATCTGAAAGGAATATGCGCGAACTCATAAACGTATGCGATGCGCGGAGCAACATGCTGCCGATATTGGGCGATGCCCGGAATACCGACGATTACAAGGGATACATAGAGGAATGCGATGTTCTTTACCAGGACGTATCTGCAAGGGAACAGTCTGAAATTTTGAAGATCAACAGCAGATTTCTCAAGAAGGGAGGGTTTGCCTATTTCGTAATAAAGTCGCAGAGCGTAGATGTTGGCAAAAAACCAGACGATGTCTTTGATTCTGAATTGAAAAACCTGTCTGGCGTGTTTGATGTCGTAGAAAAGGTGCGCTTAGAGCCCTATGATGAATTGCACCTTTTTGTAGTATTGAAAAAAAGGTAATGCAGATGGAAGATGCAACGCACTATATAGATGCTATAAACGGAGCCGGGCAGAATGGCGGCATTCTCATCTGCAGATATTGCGGAAGTAAGAATAGATCGGCATACGATCATGCTATATGCATCAGGTGCGAGCAGTTTGTAGATTCTACAATAGACATGTTGCAAGCAAAAGATCCATCTCTTTTGAAATCCCTTGAAAATATTGATGGGGCATTGGGAAAGCGTGATTATGAATCGGCAATAAAGGAGTATGATTCCATGTTCTTGCAACGAAAGGATCCTGGATTTTTATATGCCGAGGCACTTATATACATAGCTTATTCCAATTATGAAACCTCGCTGATAGATTATAATAAAGAAGGGTATATGGAGGAGAATTCTGCACATAGGTTGAATTCCATAAGGCTGATGGCCCAAGCAAAGTTGTTGCTTAACAAAGCAGTATATGCATTGAATTCTAATGCTAGCGAAGGAGATACGCCCAACAAAAGATACCTCACATTCCTTTCTCAGGTAAAACTTGGACATTTGAGGGGGGCTCTGATGAATTTTTCAGCGCTGGAAAAACATGAATCGGATGAACTGCATTCTTATGCAGGCATGGTATTTTATTCTGCAAACGACGACACTGACAAGGCATTGGAACTTTCGTCAATGATGATAAAAAGCGGGAAGAACGTATTGAATGCCGCTTATTACTATGCATTCTGTTTATTCAGGAAAAATAAACTTAAAAGCTCTGCAATGATACTAAGCCAGCTGCGCCAGTACATGGATAACCAAAATATCAATGAATTGGCAAAAAAGCTGGGCGTCATTTAGATATGTATATGAATGTCAGCTCCGAAGCGCTTTTCTGATCCAGTATGCAGTAGCCGAATCTTTCGAATTGGACTATCGAATGTAATGCCAGTTCGCCAGCCATGCTTTCAGCATATCCTTCAACTGAATCGATACTGTCTCGATTGTAGCTGCCATCTTTGTTGAATAGGCTGCCTGGCAGGATAATCTTGCATTTGATTGCCATGTCTGATGGGACCCATTGCAATATGCGGCCTGGCCCGTCGGATATCTCAGAAACCACGCTTTCTGAATATGATTTTATTTTTATGCTTGCCAGGTCTTTCAGCCTTATGGTATGGCCTACGTCGGCATTTGAAATATCTCCTGCGCTTATGAATACATTTCCATTCACTGAGTATTCCCTGAACCCCAAATCGGTCGTAGGATTCATCTTAAGCTTCACCTTTAGCCCTTCCATGCCACCTATTTTTACAGGCAGTGGATTGGCAACAAAAAAGAAGTGCTTGGCAATCGGATCTATTATGGATTTGTTCTCTGAAAGCAGCATGTCAATGCCGACCGTCCCATCAGTTCTGCTCATGCCAAACCGCAATACGAACTTCCTTATTGCTTCTGGCATTATGCCCCGCCTCCTCAATGCAATTATTGTAACTAATCTGGGATCGTCCCAGCCGGTTATTTTGCCTTCAGAAAGCAGCTTTCTGATGTCCCTTTTTTTCGTCGTAGTGCCGTTTATGTTGAGCCTTGCTTCCGTATGTATCCTTGGTTCTCTTAAGCCTAAATTGAACAATATCATTTTATGGACGGCGTCCCAAAGTTCATACTCTTTGCTCCTTATTACGTCAGTTACACCATTTATGGAATCCAATATAGGTGTATTCATATGGTATGTCGGCCATAATACGTATTTTGTGCCATGCCTGAAGTGGGGGAATTTTTTTATCCTAAACAGGGTAGGATCCCGCATTGCAGTATTATCTGAACGCATGTCACCCTTGAGCCTTACTATGGATTCCCCTTCAGGCACCTTGTCTTTAATCATATCGTCAAAACGCCCGATGTTCTGCGATGGATCTGAGCCCCTATGTTCGCATTCTGAACCGGAAAACCTTTTTGCTTTTATATCATCTTCATTACATGAGCAGATATATGCATTGCCTTGCTTGAGAAGTTCCCGCCCATAACCATATATCTTTTCGATCGAATCGCTTGCAAAATACTCCTTTGCAAATGATATGCCAAGCCAATCTGTATCTGCTTTTATGCCATGTACGAATTCGTCGCTGCATTTCTCCGGATTTGTATCGTCCCAGTAGAGGTATATTTTTCCGTGATATATCTTTGCGAATTCGTCGCTAAGTATGCACTGCTTTGCATTGCCTATATGTATGTATCCTCCAGGTTCTGGAGGGAATCTCGTAACGACTTCGCCGTCTATCGCACCCTCTATGACCATTTTAGGTTTTGCGGTTCTCTTTGCCTTCTCTAAATATTCGCCTTCAAATTCTGTGACGTACTTGCTGTACTCGTTCTGAAGCTCTTCCTTTGTTAGCGCATTGACTCTTTTCACTATTGATTCGACTAACGATTTTAGCCCCTTCATATCGGATTTAGAATCAGGAAATTCGTGTATTGCCTTGCTAAAGACACTTCCGACATCTGCTACCCCGTAATCCATTGCATTTTTGACTGCATACTTGAGTATTATGTCTTCTTTGGTGGGCATATTACGACCCTATGGTTGTCAACTGTATTGCACCATTGATCGCACCAGTTCCGTTTACTATGGCATGCGCATTAAGCGCCACCACGGAACCGTTTGCAATAAGCGGCGATATTGATAGGTTATATGTGCCTGCGACCACAGCATTTATAGGCCTTCCCAAATAGTAAAGAACTATGGTGGGCGGCAGCTTTACAGTGCTTTTGGCAGATACAGAAACATTAGATGCGCCATATGAATTGAAAAAATAATGCTGCAGCAAATAGGCGTCCATGCTACCGGTTACTATATCATAGCCATCCGTAACTTGCACGTAATTCGATATCGAGCCGTTTGCTTCCATCCTTGATAATGTGGATACTATGCTCTTCTGCATTGAAGAGGAGTTATTAGATACTTTCAATAATGCGTTTTGGGAATATCCGGTTATCGTACCATTCACCTCTCCCGAAACATAGTATTCTGGGCCCGTACTCTTTTGTATAGTAGTTGTCGATGAAGATATATTGTTATTGCCGAAGGAGGCATATGAAGATATGAACATCAACGCCACTATCATTGAGCCTATGAACATTATTTTTTTCTTTTTATTTTCAGATACCATTATATCCCACGCTGTTCGCGAATATTTTATTATAAGGCGCCGGACTTGAAGTATATCGCCGCATAAAGATCCGATGGGCAAGTGCCATTGCTTTAATTGTATTGCATTAAATATATATTAAATACCTTAGGACATTGAAAGTTTTTTATAGGTATGGCATAGATATTAATCTTAAAAACAAACTAAAGGTAATAAAATGTCTTTTAATGATGGAGATTTTCTAGAGATAGAGTACACGGCACGCAATGCACAGGATAGCACAGTGATTGCTACGACTGACGAAAAAGTAGCAAAAGATGCTAACATATACAACAAGGAGATAAAATACGGCCCCGCACTTGTCATTCTTGGGGCAAACGCAGTTGTCAGGGGGCTTGAGAAGGAGCTCAAAGGCATGGAGGTCGGAAAGGAAAAGGAGTTTACGCTCAAGCCCGAAGACGCATTCGGTAATAGAATAGAGGACCTTGTGCGCGTTATGCCATTGTCCGAATTCAGGGCGCACAATATAAATCCAGAACCTGGAATGAGGATAAACATAGACAACGTTACAGCTACAGTAAGGAGCGTTGGATCAGGAAGAGTGGTAGTTGATGCAAACCACCCAGATGCAGGAAAGGAGATAAAATATATGGTAAAGATATTGAAAGCATTGCAGGACAGAAAGGATAGGATAGACGCGCTTTGCAGAACATACGAAGTAAAGCCAACCAAGATAGAGCAGCACGATAAGAGCATAGACGTATACTTTGACAGCAAAGTGAAAAAGGATGCGGACTATTTTGTCAACAAGACAAGCACGCTTGCAGCACTATTTACCTATATTAAAGACCTTGACAAGATAGAAGTGCACGAGGAATACGTAAAGGAACGGCAGGCCGATGACATTAAGGATAAGGAAAACGTGGAATGATTGATGGCTTCATCAATCCTTTCTCCTGATTGTTGCGCTTAGCTTAAAGCAACTGCATTAAGCCCTTTTTCAGCTACAGTCCATATGCAAATAATGACATGTGCGATGCGTGCGATTATTCCCTTGACTGGCTTGACATCGCCCTTGATTCAACCTTAGCTTCAAAATCGCTTACGCCGTACTTGAACTCTTCATTGCTTTTTATGACGCCGCGCTTTTTCTGCACCTCTCTTGCAAGCAGATAGTATATGAATGCAAGTGATTTTCTGCCCCTGTTGTTTGATGGTATTATAAGGTCCAGATATTTTGTAAGGTTATCCGTATCGCTTAACGCTATTATAGGTATGCCCACCTTGCTTGCTTCCTTTATGGCCTGCTTCTCGTTTCTCGAGTCGCTTATGAAGAGCAGCTTAGGCTCTATATAATCTTTTCTGTAGGGGTTTGTGAATATGCCCGGGGTTACCCTGCCAGGTATGAATACGGCGTTAATTATCTCTGCAAATTTCTGCGCCGCGGCTATCGCGTATATCCTTGATGCAGTTACCACTATATCTTTTGGCTCATACATTGAAAGCATGTTGGCTGCAATGCTTATCCTTGAGTCTATCGTTTTAAGGTCAAGCAGGTAAAGGCCGTCCTCCCTTATCTTGTATACGAATCTCCCCATGCCGGACGTTTTCATCTTTGTGGCAATGTGTATGCCAGCTTCTAGATAATCATTTTGGTTTGCTATAAATTCTTCTTCTGCCATTTTAAACACCTTTGGGGCCGCCGAGATTTTCAGGATACTTTTGAATTCCCGTTGTTTTTACCTCGGGTCGCCAGCACCCCAAGCTGGAAGCCTACCAGGCTAGCAGACGGCCCCGTAAATAACCTTTATGCATACAATCTTTTTATTTTCTTCCATTTTCTATGAACTCGTCTATCAGTTCCATGTTGCTTAGGAACATCCTCCTGCAGCAATACCTCTTAAATCCCATTTCATCGAGTACCTTAGCGGCATCTTCATGGTTTTGGTTTACCTTTTTGTCATATTCTTCCCAATGGTCTGCGACAACAGCGCCGCACGTAAAACACCTAACAGGCATCATCATTCAAATCACTTTTAACATCATCTATATGAAGTTTGGAATCTTGCTCTGGCTTTGGTACCAAGGAATTTTTTAGGTTCTACACGCCTAACGTCATCTATGAGCAGGCTTCTGTCGTACCTCATTATCTCTTTCCTGACTGTATCCGTATCTGAAAAGGCTACGATCGCCTTCGCTATGGCGCTGCTTACTGCCTGAGCTTGCGAGCTTATGCCACCCCCATTGACATTTATCTTTATGTCTGCAGATTGTGCAATCTTCTTTGTCAGCTCCGATACGTATAATGGTTTGAGCATCTCCTCCCTTAATTCTATCGGTTCTATCACTTCTACAGGCTTGGAATTAATCCTTATTATGCCGCTTCCTGCCTTTATTGATGCCCTTGCTATGCTTGCCTTCCTTTTTGCTTTCACAATGCTTGAACTGTTTTGTTTTGCAGAAGCTTTTTTCGATGCCCTCCTTGTAGCCTTCGGCTTATCCTGCGATGGCGCGGATGCTTGTTTTTCGCTGGCCTCTGTGGCCTTAGGGGCTTCGATTTGCTGGGCTGCCTGTTGTTCGCTTTCTTCCATGAATATCACATTTTCTTTTCATAACCTAAGAGCCTTGAGAGCTCTGCAATGGTCGTATAATTTGAATACATTCTGCCGGGATCTTTCTTTTCTATTTCAAGCTTTTTGGCATCCTTGAACTCGTCAGGCGTGCTTATGTACACCCTTAGCCGTTCGTATGCTTCCTTGCCATGGGCGCTCCTGTATGGCAACATGCCCCTTATTATCCTTTTGACAAGCATGTCCGACCTCCTTGGCCAATATGGCGAGTGCTCAGGATTTTCCTTTTCCTGAAGATTCAGCCTTATCATGTATTTGCTTTTAATGGAGCTTTTGCTGCCGCTTATTATGGCGCTGTCGGCATTCACTATGGCAACATATCTGCCTTGCAATAGGTGCTTGGCAACTAGGCTTCCCATCCTTCCGAGTACGGCTCCCTTTGCATCTACGACTTCATATTTTTTAACATCATCTGGAATTGCCTTCATTTGCTTACCTTATTACGTTTATTTTGTTTAGCTTTATAATATCTTCTAGCTTCATGACCTTGCTGTTTGATTCCTTTATGCGCATCATTGCCCCCTGCGAAAATTCTATGGCTGCTATGTTTACCTTATGATCCAATTTGCCTATAGAAAGAACCTTCCCAGGAACTATTACGTTATCGCCGTCCTTGGAGTACTTGTTTATTTTATATACGTTCACAGATATCCTTCTGCGCTTTGGCACGGCTACCATCTTATGCAGCCTCTTATACAACGCAGCATAATGATTGTCCCTTGATGCACTTTTCAATGTATCGAGCCATGACTTTATATCCGTTCTTTCAACATTAATCTTCATACTTTCACCACATCATTGCGGGGGGTGAGATTTGAACTCACGCAGTCACTAAAGACACAGGAGTTCCAACAAACCTTATCTTGCACAAAATTTGTCCTCAGTCCTGCGCATTTGGCCAAGCTCTGCCACCCCCGCATCATCATTTAGCCTTTTTCAGCGCTTTCGATATAGAGCTTACTTCCTCTTTTATTATATCGCAAGCTTTATTAATGATTTCCTTGGGTGGCATCTGGCCAAAAGATTCAACATAAAATTTAAAAGATTCGTCGCCCGTCTGCTCGTATGTGACAAGCCCTGGCTGGAATTTTGCATGCTTGATTGCTGCATTCAATACAGCCTTGCCGTCGACCCTTAGGCGCTGGTCTTTGCCCAGCTTTATTATTGGTATGTTCGGAGAGGCCACCTTGACTTCTTTGTCCGACGTCTCCATATCGCGCGAGTATACCGTTATAGGTCCGGTTGCATCTAATGTGAACAATATCTCATCGGTGTCCGAATATCCTTTTGAGGGTGACACCAAAGGTATAAGCCCAATCCTGTGCGCTATGTATTCGTCAAATATGGCACTCGAATTCTCATAAACGGTTATCGAGTCTATCGCAAACGTCTTTACAGCGCTTATCGCCGTCCTTCTCAACGCATTTGCGTAGCTAGGCGTAATGCCGCTTATCGAAAACTCCAATGTCTTCTCGTTGTTTTTAATAGCCTCAAAGTCCATCTATTCACTCGTTCGATTTTCATTTTGAAACATAAAGGCATAAAGATATTGCCCTTTAATCCTTTTATTTTTATAGTTTGCTATAAATCGTAGATTGCCTAGAAATATATATTAACATTATATACTGCAATATTTATATACTTTATGCGGTGGTCAGTTGAGTTTCGAAATAATGCTTTTTAACGCTTTCAAAGCAGATGGCTTCAATTCAAAGCAGTTTTTCCTGTCTTTTAAGGACAGGGCGCACATTTCTAAGTCCAAACTTGATGCCGATGAGAGCACAGAATACTTGAACGCCGATGAGAGCGGTACCATAATGAACCGCAATGAAATAGGCAAACGGTACATATCTGCCATGAATGTCACGTATGACCTGCTCTTCAGCGTATATGAAATCAACAGCATGAGCCTGTTCTGCGCCCGCATATTCAAATCAGAAGATGAGGTTAAGAGAAAACTTGGGATTTTTATCAAAAGGTTTAAAAAACCGAATTTTGAGGTAAGAATATTTGGCATGCAGAACAATGAAAGTCCAATATTGATAGGCAGGCTTCTTGAGGTAGTCAAAACATATAAGCTCGGCGTTTATGAAGTTGATCTGTTCGGCGATCAGACCAGAAACATAGCATTCGATGCAAAAAATGGGATGAGTTTCAACATACTCATGAATGATAGGATATACAGGGCTGGGGAGCTCAAAACAAATCTCACTGAAGATCAATTCAAAGCACAATTAAAATAAGCATTTTAGCCATTTTAAGAATCTGCAAAAACGTCAAAAGAGAACTTTGTGGCATGCAGTCGTTGAGTATGATTTACAAGCATTATCGCCCGATAGCTCGATATCGAGCATGGATATCCGCAGTTGCTTACCCTGTCGGATACCTTTGATGCTCTTTTATATACCTTCTAAAGAACTACGCCACAAACATAGAATCAATTTTCTTGATCTGCACCCTTTCCAAGACATTATAATATTCTAACCCATAACCCTTTGCTACGACAGCTTGTTCACTAACCCAAGACGATCAGTCATTGCATTCTTTTCTTCTTTGCCATCAGGTAATACGCTGCAGCCATTACCAATATTACTATGATGGCGACTGCCACGTAATAAATGCTGCTGGATGATAGCAGTGTTGTCAATTGGGTTTGTTGGGTTGAAGTCGTTGAGGCTGCGACCTCAAAAAGCGCAAAGACCGGATCTGACGGCAGCGAGAAGGATACCGAACAATCAGCCGACAGCGGGGTGAAGTTCAATATCGGCTTCCAGACACCACTGCTGTATATGAACGGGGCGACCCTGCCAGACGGAATGGAACAGTTATACCAGAGAGTTACATTTAGTGCCGTTTCTGCAGGCGCGCTCACATTTAATGCCACCAGCTTAGCGTCACCCGCCGGAGGAGGCGGCGTGACTGACGAGGCGTTGACCACGCTTATGGTTCCGGCCAAGCCAACGGATGATGAGGTTGTAATGACAATCAGTGCAGTTCTTCTATGGTTCGCAGTGATATTGATGCGCTGCGGGGAACTCTTTAAAACTGTGGCCGGCACAGTGAAATTCTCTGATGATTCGTTTGTTGTTGGGTGCTGTGATGCGGTGCCATTGCTTTGGGGCTGTGATGCACGGTTAAACAGTGGCGCGAGCGTTGCGTTCAGCTCAAGGGCGGTGCTGGTGTTTAAGTTGGATTCTATAGAAGAGATTAGGCCTCCCGGATGCCCTGGCAAACCAACCATTCTGAAAGCATCTTCGCCGTTTTCTTTGTCATTGAAGCCGTAAGCCACCATCACGAGAAAGTTATGGTACGCTGTGACCCATGTGACTTCATCAAACAGTATCTGGGCACCGTTGTTGCTAAATAGATAACGCGGCGAAATGCCATACGATGTGTATGGGACTCCGTTCAGTGTGCCATATGAGCCCACTGGCAGGTGCCTATTAGCGGCCACCAATAGTGAATATGTATAGTTTGCAGCGGTGTCATTTTTGAGCACGTATACATACGCCTGCACTTTATTTAGATTTGATATGTTGTTTGGCTGATAAAAAGCTGTGAATCCATATGCGGGGCCGTATACAGATCCGTTTCCAATGGGCACAAAGTACATTCCGCCGTTGCTTTGGTTGTATATTTCCTCATTCCATGCCTGTGGGCTGCTAGCATTGAATACGGTTCCATACATAATGTCCTCAAATGTTTGCAGCGTGGGAAAAGGGTTGAAGGGCGGGGCAACTATTGGTTTTAGTGGCTTTGGTAGAGGATGGTTGGCCAGGTTATACTGCTCAAACTGGGCGAGAGCTAAAAGCCGTGATTCTGCGTTCTGCTGGCTTATCTGGTCAAGTTCGCTTCCCCCAGTGCTCCCGATTATTATAAGATAATTGTTGTATTCTGCCAATATTGCCCGTAATGTGTTGTTGGATACCTCAATATAGTTTCCCCAGTACGTGCTGCCATTTACAATTTTAACTGATGGAGAAAGTGGTGTTTGCATAAATATCCTGAGTTTCCCCTCAGCAGCCGCTGATGCATTGGCATATACGACTACCCCCAAGAATATAGAGCCACCCAGACTCGATGTTATTGAGCCGTTATATGTGGTTAGATTACCTTGCATCATAGTTATGTTTGCATTCGACCATGAGGGACCAAGTGCAGTAAGCACCTGTTCGCTTGTCCAGAAGGGCGTCATGTTTTGGATTGTGCCAACCTGGGCTGATGCTGACGAAACAGCAACAACTAACAGAAGTATGGCAGAAATCGCTATTGGCACCTTATTGTTAAATATAGTAGACCATGCTGGCTGTCCAGATGCGTTTTGCCTCAGATCAACTTCCTCGGCCGAAGACATACCGATGCCCATATCCACACCATCATGATAAATGAGTACCACTATACCTATTGTATTAATGCTTAAATACTTATGGGTTCGGCTGACTTTGGAACAAAAGTCGGGTCTAA
>DAHXGO010000090.1:0-3104 GCA_027332905.1 Microcaldota archaeon
CTGATGGCCAACGCCATTGGCCGTTTGGTTTTTATTTGTTGCATACGCTACGCTATTCATACACTCACGTTTCCGGCAGAATTGCAGCGCAAAATTTTACGTGCTGTGCTGCCGTTAATGGGTATTTCGATAGGAAAAGTGATATGCATTGCTGCGGGCAATTCGTCCACGACTTAAAAGTCGTGGTATACTTGCCCCTTCAAATTATTCAGCTTTTCGTATTTTGCAGTTAGCTGCGCAGTTGGCATTGCCCTGAAGGCATATGCGCAGGGGCAGATTGAATGCTTTTATGCACAGGCGATTGAATATTAATAAGTGCAGGTATTATTTCTAATGGATTCGATGGCTAAGGGCAATTATGCTGTTCGTGCGCAGAATCTTTCCAAGAGGTTCGGTAGCGTGGAGGCATTAAGGGATATAAGCTTTGGGCTTGAGAGGAATGAACTGCTTGTCCTTATAGGCTCAAACGGCGCAGGAAAGAGTACCCTCCTGAAAACGGCAGCAGGCTTGTACAGGCCAAGTAAGGGAAGCATTGAAGTACTTGGAGACGATGCGTATTCCCACAACCCTGATGTGCTTCGCAGGATCTCCTTTCTTGGCGAGAACTATGCGTTGTATGATAACCTTACCGTAAAAGATAACCTGAGGTTCTTTTCGAGAATGTACGGGATTGAGGCAGGCAAATCTGATGGCATATACATGGAGCTTCTTGCAAAACTAAGAGCCACGGAATATTTAAACAGAAAGGTCTCGCAGCTTAGCAGGGGCACCAAGCAGAAGGTGGCGATATGCAGGGCGCTTATTAACACGCCTGAAGTGCTGTTTCTTGATGAGCCTACTGCATTCCTTGATGCAGATTCGTCTTTTGAGATACAGAATCTGCTCTCAGAGAGGTCCTCAGAAGGCGTAGCAATAATATACGCCACGCAGAGACTTGAGGAGATAAACTCCATCGGAACAAGATTTGCTGTTGTGAGTTCTGGCAGGCTGCAGTATTTCAGGAGCAAAGAGGAGATCATGATGAAGCTTGGGAATGTAGAACTCGAGATAGAGCTCCTTGCGCCTCCAGGCAGCAAGCTTATTGGCGCACTGACCAAGGAGCTTGGAAAAAGTTTCAGGATGGGAGGGCGGAGGAACATAATTACAGTTAGCGGAGTAGGTTTACATGATATACCAAATATAACAGAACTGGTTATTGCCAAGGGCGGAAAGGTCATAGGCGTTGATTACCTTAAGAAAGCCCTGCTTGAGGTAAAGTAGAGTGATGCGATGGTAGATTCTGGTAAAGTGTATGCAGTGGCCATAAAGGACCTAAAAGAGGCTTTTGCGAGCCTGGCGATATATGGCCCCATGATAGGCATACCGCTGTTTTTTGCGTTTACATTGCCGGTTTTCACGATTTACGTTTCCAAGTATGCAGGTCCTGAGATAGTGCAGAGGATAATAGGCGTGGCTGCAGCAGGTGCAGCGGCAGCATACGGCTCTAGCAAGTTTCTCTTCGTTCAGTTCTTCTCCGTAAGCATACTCGGACCGATATTCATGACTATGCCGATAATAACCGCTTCGGTTATAGCCGCAGACAGCTTTGCAGGCGAGAAGGAGAGGAAGACTGCAGAGTCGCTTCTGACTACACCTGCATCCGATATGGATCTTCTGCTTGGAAAGATGCTCGCCTCGCTCATACCTGCAGTATTGCTTACCATCGCAGTATTCGTTGTTTACGCTGCGGTGTCCAATTATTTCTCCGCAGTAAACTATGGGCAGGTGGTATTCCCTAATACAAGCTGGTATATGATGATACTCGATTCCCCGTTTCTTGCCCTGACGACCATTGGCCTTGTAGTCCTTGTCTCTGCAAGGGTGAAGGGCATAAAGGAGGCACAGCAGATAAGCGCCCTGCTGGTGCTGCCAATCCTAGTTATACCTTTTGTATCGGTATTCAATGTGGCTACGCTTAACTTTACCTTCTTTTTGTACCTTCTGGTGGCGCTCATAGCATCAAGCCTCATTGTGCTTTTTCTGAGCGTAAGGCTATTCGATAGGGAAAAGTTCATAGGCGCATGATGCAGCAGCGCACTACGGGTTCAAATTTTGGCAGCAAAGCCCAAGCTATTTCTGGAGGAGAGGTAAGCAAAGCCTGTGTAGACGGCGCAAGACCTTCCGTATGGTAAGCATATGACAACTAATCATAGCCATACAGGAAACTCCACCGGCTTTAGCTCTTGGAGTATGTCACACATACGCTACAAAGCCCAAAGGCGCCAGTAATAAAAGAATCTTATTTCTGCCTAGCGAATTCCATCAAAGTAGGGCGCCTGTGCATTGGGCATATACGCATGATGACAATAGGCCATGCTTACAGTATACTTTTATAGGCTGGAAGCTCATGCACGCGCAGTAAAGCGATTCGGTGTTAAGTAACAGATCCAAAGCTGACGCTGGGCATTACGCCATCTGGTGGGTAGGCGCGCATGTAAAACCACATTACATTTATCGGGTTGGCGATGGTGGCTGAGCCTGTATAATAGGCTGCTGAAATCCCTACATAACCTGTATTTGTTCCTTCGTAATTATTTGTTGTATATGTTGTTGATGCTAATGATGTCAATGGTGTTGATGTTTCTGTTCCATATCCAGAATAAAGATTTCCACTCCATGTTCCACTAGCGTCAGTAATTATCATTGTATAAGCTGTTGATACTGCCCCCTGATAAGTATTATTGGCTACCCAAGCAACAAAATCATTTAAAAATGAAATAAATCCTGCTCCATTGTTGGCTTGCTGCCCTATAAATCTATAGCCATATGTGTCTGGAGTTGTTGTTGGTGTAGCGACGGCAATAAGACCAACTCTTGCATCTGCTTCTGTTGCATAGTTGAATGCCATGCCTAAAACATAATTCCCAGTTGCAGGGTATGAGGTGCCTTCTATTAATGCTGCTGGTCCACCGGTATAACTGCCCGTTGTAGCCGTTTGTTGCAAATAACCATTAGTAGTTGACCATGTGCCTCCAACAAAAGTAAAGCTACTCCAAGATTTGCCCCCGTATTGAGTGAACACACTCGCCCCGTCATCGTATTCGGCGTATGTGCTTGATATCTGC
>DAHXGO010000091.1:0-3044 GCA_027332905.1 Microcaldota archaeon
TTAAATATTATTTATGAATTTGGTGAAGCAGGATTTCACTGCGTAGAGAAATATGGCACGAATCTACCAAATGCCACGCTAGAATTACTTAAACGAAGCGATTGTGTGATTAAGGGACCGGCTACGACCCCGGAAGGGACTGGCTCTATTAAGAGTCTTGCGGTGCAAATACGCGAGATGTTTACACTTTTTTCTAATGTTAGACCTTGCAAATCCCTGCCAAACGTAAAAAGCCTAAAGCCGAATCTTGATTTTATTGTTGTCAGAGAGAATACTGAGGGATTGTATTCTGGATTGGAATACTCCTTAGATAAAAATGCTGCGGTAGCTATTAGGCTAATAACTAGAGAAGGCTGCGATAGGGTCTGTAGATTTGCGTTTGAGCTAGCCAAGACTAGGAAAAAACATGTAACTTTAGTACACAAGGCAAATATTCTTAAACTAACCGATGGGTTATTCAAAGAAGTATTCTATAATATTGCAAAGGAATATCCGGATATTACAGCAGATGATGCACACGTTGATGCAATCACACAATGGTTAATAACAAAACCAGAAACTTTCGATGTTTTAGTAACGGAAAACCTATTTGGAGATATAATCTCTGACGAAGCTGCACAGATAGTCGGAGGTATCGGAGTTGTCCCCGGTGCTAATATAGGCACAAACTACGCTATGTTTGAGCCAATCCACGGTTCAGCGCCAAAATATACCGGAATGGATAAAGTAGATCCAATCGCTACAATCCTTTCCATAAAGATGATGCTAGACTGGATGGGCTATAAAGATGCTGGCAACGCAGTTCAGAGAGCCGTAGAGAAAGTGTTGACGGATGGAAAAGTCCTTACCTATGATTTGGGTGGTACAGCAAAATGCTCTGAGATGGGCAAAGAAGTAGCCAAAGAAATATAAGAATTATACTGGCAAACTATTTGTCCTTCTATACGCAATGTTGAGATCGATGGTTTCAAGAGTACTGCTTAATGGACGTGTAAGATCTTCGCGGGTATTCTCCGGATTAGAGAAAAAAGTTGATACTTCCTCTCTCTGTTCTAGGGTATATGCCGATGATAAAGTTTCAAGGTATCTTTTTAATAATCCTGAACCGGACCCATATCTGTCTTTAAGCATTTTCCAATTTGATTTTAGCCATGACAGAAACACTTCAGTACCCAGCTGAGACGCTGTAGCTGCATCGGCCACCCTAAATGAATCTTGCGGCCTGACTTCCTCCGAATGTGCGAAGTTGAGGGCGTCCTTTATTATCTCAGGATCCCTAAACAATCCCAATGTGCCCAAAAACCTAAGCTTTTCGGTCTGATTTTGCGTAGATCTGTAACGATTTAAAAATTCTTCATAAGTTTTGCGGTCACCATTTCTTGCAATTGCACCGTATATGGTACCCCGCATATCTGGATCCAACTCTTCGTCTACCATGTAACTATTGAAAAGCTTGCGTATATTTGCCAGTGCGTGTTCATCACCTGCATCACCCAGTATGAATATCGCGTTTCTTCTAAGCCCAAGTTCTATCTCTGTATCGCAATCTCTTTTTGACCAAGTTAGTTTTTCGAGCAATGATGATGCAATATCCTTTCTCAATGTTTTGATATCTGCTGCGTTTCCCCCCATGTTGTGCTGCTTAAATAACCACCCTAAACCTTTCATAACAGAAGAAATGGCGGGATGCTCCATTGTTTTTTCAAGACCGCTTATAAAACTCAGATAAGCCTTTACTGGTGTCCTACCAGAACGCGTCAAAGTGAACATGTCTTCCAATATGCCCCAAGAATCCATTGTTGAAAGCTGTTTATGTTCTATGGCAATTTTTAGCTTTCCCAGTAGATCCTGATCGTATGCTGACCTATAAAAACCGTGCTGACCGTAGTTTATCTTTATCCAATCGGCATCCAGATCAAGCACCTGCTCGGCATCTTCCAACATTATGAACCCTTCTCCTTTATCAGTTTTGTAGTGCAGTGGTATCGGCCACTTGCTCTCTACATCGCCAGATTTTAAGAATCGCTTTTGTCTAAGTACAAATCTGCCGTCCTCTCGCTTATCCACATACACTATTGGATGGCCAGGCTTCTCTACCCAGGTCTGGATGACGCGCTTTATATCTTCCCCACGGGTACCGGATGCTTTTGATAGGGTATCCCATAAATCGGATTTTGTCGCGTTCGAGTATTTATGGTCGGAGATATACTTTTTCAGCCCCTTTCTAAAGTTGTCCTCGCCTACAAAATCTTCAAGCATGCGGAGTACGCTACCGCCCTTTTCATAGCTTATACGATCAAATAACTCATTCGCTTCGGAGGCCTTCTTTACTTCAACGCTTACCGGATGTGTACTAAGCAGACTATCTGCAGAAAATGCACTTTCTAGCATAGCGGGAACCTCACTAATGCCAACCTTCCAATTAGGGAACAATTTTCCAATGGATTTCTGCTCCATAAAAGTCGCAAAGCTCTCATTTAGCCAAAGATCATCCCACCACTTCATGGTTACCAGATTACCGAACCACTGGTGCGCAAGCTCGTGCGCGATTACAATTGCAACTCCCTGGCGTTCGTATTCTGCAGACTTATTATTGCAAAGAAGTAACCTGTCTCTAAAAGTGATTGCTCCCCAATTTTCCATTGCACCCATCGGAAAGTCTGGGACGGCAATCAGATCTATTTTCGGTAATGGAAACTTCACCCCAAAATAATCCTCATAAAATCCAAGCACTCTCCTAGCATAGCGTTTCGGCAGATTCGTCTGGTCCTTTTTACCAGGCACAGTTGTAATATTTATCATGACCTTGCCTGCCTTTCCATGGGACTGCTCAAAATCTCCGACTCCCATATATAACAAGTAAGTCGACATTTTTGGCGTCCTTCTGAAGAAGACATCCTTCTTGCCCGCCAAGATACCATCCAAGTACTTTTCACGTTTCTTGGGCATATTCGATATCGCCTTAAGGTTCTCATCAACGCGCAATATAACGTCTAAAGTCGCTTTAAATTCAGGCTCATCAAAACAAGGAAAAGCCGTTCTCA
>DAHXGO010000092.1:0-3026 GCA_027332905.1 Microcaldota archaeon
GATGTGCCTATTGCCGATGATATTATCTGCGCCCTTATGCTCCCTGTAAGCTGCGTAGAAAAATTGGTGTTCTCTTCCGTATAATTAATGTCCATGCTTCCCGAAAAATAGCTTCCGCTTGGAGCGTTGAAGGCAGAGGAACCCGAATAGCACTGTATTACGAATGATTGGCTTGAACCTGACTTTATTGGTATAGAATTTGACTGTGAAGAGAATGAAGGCGGTGCAAACGGATCCTGGAATGATGACTGAAGCGCAGAGGAATTTGAATTGCAACTCGCAGAATTTATTGTTATGGGATTTCCTGTGGTCTGAAGCAGCTTGAGGTAAAGCATGCCGTTGTTTGTCATGTAGTAATTCAGACATGAGAAACCGCTTGGAACTATGCATTCTGGATGCGAAGCTGTTGATGAATTCGGATTAAGCACCCCAAGTCCAAAAAGCGCAACGAGAACCACTGCTATAATCAATATGGCCCACGAATATGTGGTGAGATACTCCATTGCGCTTTGGGCTTTGCGGTGCATTGCTACACAATCGCATATAGTTGCGCTAAAGGGTTTAAATCCTTGCGTTATTGCTTGCATTTCATTTTATATACTGCGAAAGGCTTCTGCTGGCATTTTTGGATAGGGAGGATACCCTTACGCCTACTTTCCTTAGCTTCTTTGATGAATCCAGCGAATGGAGCATTATCTCAAGAGCGACCCTGGATATTGCTTCCTCTGAAGAAGATCTCCTTATGGTCTTTGACCTGAATGCATCTGAAAAGTCAAAATACCTCAACTTAATTGTTACTGTAGAGAAGGATAGCCCCTGCTTCTTTATCTCATCCGCAACCTCGGATGAAAGTTTGCGGATAGTTTCTGAGATTAGATCTATATCAGAAGTGTCAAAGTCGAATGTACGCTCCCTTCCTATTGTTTTACTCTCTGTGTTTTCGGACACCTCTTCAGGATCTATCCCGTTTGAATACTGCAGGGTTACAAGCCCGTAGCTGCCAAGCAGCCTCTCTGCTGAAGAGGGGCTTATCGATGCGAACTTTCCTATAGTATCATATCCTGCTGCTTTTAGCTTCTGCTCTGTCATCTTGCCCACGCCGTATAGCTTGCCTATTGGGAGGTCTTTTAGAAAGATTTTGGCGTCTTTTTCCCATACTGTGCATATGCCTGCAGGTTTTGCCTCTTCGCATGCCATCTTTGCAAGGAGCTTGTTGTTGCTTATCCCTATTGAGCAGCTGAGCGCAGTTTTTGCCTTGATGGCAGAAGCAATCTCTCGCGCATACTGTGCAGCGCTATCCTCTGCTTTTATTATCGAGCTTACATCGAGATATGCCTCGTCTATGCTGACCTGCTCGAAATTTTCGGCATAACTTCGCAGTGTCGCCATTATCTCTGCTGATACACGCTCGTAATATGGATAATCCATCTTCATGAATACAGCATCAGGCTTAATACGATATGCATTGGAGAGCGCCATGCCGCTATGTATCCCGAATGCCCTTGCCTTGTAATTGCAAGTCATTACCACGCCCCTGCCGTTCTGCATCTTTTCGTCGGAGCCTATTACTAGTGGTACTTCTGAAAGCGCCCTGTTCCGCGCCTCTTCGCATGCTGCAAAGAAGTAGTCCATGTCCGCAAGCATTATTACTCGCATTTTCTCATTTTGTTGGTGTGCAGTTTTACGATGCGCATGCCGAAGGATGTGCGTAGCATACAGAATATGATGCAGTCTGCGGTATAGCGAGGTACTTACATGCTGTGACTATTTCCGGTGTGGCTATCACATCGTAATGCTGTGCAAGATCATGCTGAAAGTTTATCGTAGTTGTTGAGTTCTGCAGGCATGTGCCCAGCTGCGTGTTGTTTAACCCGGAATCGTTGGCTATTGATGCGAGTTCGTTTTTTGATATGTAACTGCCAGTGTATATCCTATTCAGGCTTTGCTCAAAGGAACCAAAACCAGGCTGCGCTGACGCGCATAGGATATACTCGCCTAGCTGGTCTGCGTTTTGCACACCGTAGGAATTTGCAACCTGCTGCGAGTACTGGGTAAAGAGTATCTTTATTGACGCATTTATCCTTGAACCGAATCTGCTGCGAAGCTGCGTGAAGTTATTCAGGCTTGATATTGATCCAGGTGCATATGGATCGACAAACCAGTAAACGCTTGTTGCGTTAGTAGAATTGCAGGCTATCGCCTCGCTGCCCAAGCGTACTACGCCGTAGCCAACTACTGTATTGTTGCCAGATAAAGCAGGCTTTGATGTTTCTATGTATGGAGTTATATTGCTCATATTTTTGTCATTGACTAAGGCTGAAAAATAATACTGCAGGTTGCTTCCTGGCTCCTTGAAAGGTACTTGCACATACCATTCTTTTGCTGAAGGAATATATGAAATGTCCATCTGGCTGGTATTAGATATGAAAGGAAGAACCGATAGGGATGTATTGGAAGACGCATAATTTGCCAGATAATTCTCGACTGCATTCTTTACCTGGGTAGTGTTATGGACTGGGGATACGCATGTTCCATTCAGTGACCCATAAGTGCATGTAGATGATGTATTAGATGTTATAGATGCTACAGGTTGCTCCAGATAATTGGAGACTACAAGTATTGCAGCCATTATCACCACCAGCGCTATCAGCGCTATGTGTATATTATCAAGCCCGCCGAATTTGCCTACTGGCTTTACTAGGATTTCTGCAGCATTGCTATTCTTTTTAGTCTTTTTCACAGGCATTTTTATTCACCATAACCGGGCCCGGCGGGATTTTCAATGAGTTTTTGAACCCGCGACCATCACCTTAGGACGGTGCCACTCTATCCAAGCTGAGCTACGGACCCGTGTCACTCCTTATTCTGTACATAAACATATAAAAATTCCTAGTTGAATGCTTAGAACTCTATTGCAGCGCATTCCGCGTATTAGAAAGACCTGCCGCTGTGGCAGCGCATATCTTGCAGGCCTTTCTTATGCCCTCATTTGAAGTTCGTGCTTATTTATACCGCCACGGTTTGTA
>DAHXGO010000093.1:0-263 GCA_027332905.1 Microcaldota archaeon
CGCGTGCATTGGGGCGCGAATTTTTAATAAATATAGAGCCTAAAAATGCAAAAAATGGATCGGTAAAAGTAGACGGCAGCGCCTTAATTATAAAGGTTCCACGAAACACGGAAGAGCATATTGAAAGAGAGATGGTATCAAAGCTTGCAGTAAAAGGCATAAGCAGGGCAATCCTTCCGCTCGTAAATGCGAAAATAACTGCTTTGAACGATGCATATTTCAATTCCAAACTGAATGGCACGCGCATCAACAATAGCAAACGG
>DAHXGO010000093.1:273-3014 GCA_027332905.1 Microcaldota archaeon
TCGTGCTCGCCTGAAAACGTGATAACCTTAAACTTCAAACTGCTATATTCCCCTCCGGAAATAATGGATTACGTCATAGTCCATGAATTATGCCATACGAAGATAAAGTCGCACTCAAAAAGATTTTGGAAAGCAGTAGCTAATGTAATCCCGGATTATAAGGAAAAGAAAAAATGGCTGCGCGAATCCTCATACTTGATAAAAAGCTAAAAGGTGCATCAGATGCACCTTCTGCGATTTAACCGAAAAGGCTCGCCAGTCCTCCCGCTGCTTCTTCCTCATTTTTCTTTTCTTCCTTTGCTTCCTTTTTCGGGGCGGCATCCGCATGATGCGCCGGAGCGGCTGCAGCTTGTACCTGCATGTTCTGTGCATTCTTTATTATGTCCTTTATGTTCACATCCTTCAGGGATGCCACTACTGCTTTTGCCCTAGCTTCATCAGGAGTAAAGCCTGCTGCTTTTACTACATCCATCAGTTCTTGCTCGGTTACAGGTTTTCCAGCTGCGTCAATAAGCAATGCTGCATATACATATTCCATGTTTTTCACCTACATTAGTATCATTTATCCAATAGACTTATTCTGGCACAATGTTATTTATTGTTGACGCTTGAAGCACTGCGTTGGCAAGGAGCTTGTCTATTATGCCTGAATCATAAAGCTTTGCCTCTACCCCTACGTGCAATGCACCAAGATATGCGTCCGTAACTAACTTCTTTATTGTATATTTGTTGACTATTTTTGCCTTGAAACTCAATTCAAGCGCTTCTGCAAATGCATGCGTAATGTCATTTGACAATTGCTCCGCATTCATACCCAATGCATCCTGCCTGAAAATCAAGCCTTCTGAAAGCAAAGCTTTCGGGGCTATATATGCGGTGAACGGCATTACTTCAAGAGTATGGAGTGCCTTTGCTATTGAGAGGCTTATCGGGCTGCCTTTGGCCACCAGCACCTTGTCCTTGGCTATAAGCACCTTGCCTTTATCCATCTTTACGTCTATGCCTGCACTCTTTAGCTCTGTTACTGCCTGCCCAGGCTGAAGCGATGTCTCGCCTGCGCTTATCACTATGTCTTCCGGCGCTATCTGTTTTGGCTTTGCAGCTAGCTTGAGAGATTTGGACTTGAATAGCTTATTCAGCTCAAACGGATCTTCATTGCTAAGCAATATTGCAGATGTGCCTTTGAGTTCTTTGACCAATGGCTTTGTTCTTTCGCTGCTTTCTAGTATCATTTCCATGAAATTTTTCCTTCCTGTCATGAACCTGACCTTCTCCCTCATTGAGTTCCTAGACGACTGCAATAGCCTGTCAGGTATATAGTCAAGTTCGACTACGCCTATAACTTTATAGGCATCAAGCGCTTTCTTCCCTTCTTCAACGAATTTGATTTTCTGTTCCTTTGTAAGCATAAAAACACCTTCAGATTATGCGCAGTGGCTTGCTCATCGTAAGCTTCACATACGCAGATTTTATATTTGCTTTTCCTACCTTCTTTGCCAGAGCGTTTATGACCTCGTCTATATTTGATGAAATGTCTTCCGGTTTCATGCCCTCTGTGCCGACCAGGCAGTGTATCGTGGGAAGATATTTGCCTTTGCTCCTTAAGTATATTGATTTGCTTATGTTGCTTATCACTGCAGATACGTCTTCGCCTATTAAAGGCCTTGGTATCTTATTCTTCGGGCCAAGGAACTGTCCCAACGATTTGGCTATTTGGGGCATCATACTGGGCTGCGCCACAAGTTCGTAGTTCAGCAAATCGGTCATCTGGGCCTTATTTGAACTTAGAGACTGCAACTGTGAACTCGGTATGACCCTTGCGCCTGCAGCGGCGGCCTTTTCTGCCAATTTTGTATCGTCAGCAAACACTATTGCCTTGCTATCCCTTCCTTTCCCATAAGGCAGCTTCACTTCAAGATTTAATCTGTTATCCTGCTTTGTAAAATCTATGCCCTTGAAATTCACGGCAAGCTCTACGCTTTGGGTGAACTTCCTCTTTCCTTTATTCTCTTCGATAAAGGTTTTCAGTTTGCTTAAAGATTCTTCTTCCATAATCATCCCTCCTGCAATGCTGCAGTAACTGCGGGAAAAGCAGTAGATTAGTTATATAATGAAAATTTAAAAAGGTTTGCATGGCAGCTGTTGATTTTATACTGGGTGCATTGCACATGCAATAGGCAGGCACAAAAAGCTGCCTAAAAGCGATTAACGCATATCAGGTTTATGCCCGGATAGCATCCATTATTTTTACAAATATGCTGTCGAGTTCATTGAGGGCGTTTATGCCCCATTTTGAAAATATATCAGAGGGTTTATAATATTCGGCATGCACCCCATCGTTATCCTCGAATATATATATCCTCAATGGTGGTTCGATGCCTGCCTTCATATTTGCATCAAAAAGAATTTTGGCATATTTTGGCGAGAAAATCTCCAGTATTGCATTGCCCCGTATATCCATCCCTATTTTCTTAAGGTTTGCCTGCGCGTCTATTTTTGAGACCACGCCTAAGCCGTTGGTTTTTATTGCTTCTTCCAACAAATTCATAGTTTCATCGAATCCAAACCTAGACGTTACCAGTTCCATGTATACACCAGTTTGAAACAAGCATAAAAATATTTAATTATTCTGAAATAATTTCAACAGTTGAGGATTATTACAAGTATAATTTTACTGTTCAAATGCCAGTTTTTCTTCTTCAAAATGACACTGAAGAGTATTTTAAAGATCTAACACAGAG
>DAHXGO010000094.1:0-2917 GCA_027332905.1 Microcaldota archaeon
ACATTTACGTATCCTGTTTGATTTGTAAAGGCATAATCCTTTGCTATACCTGAAGAGTTGGTGTTTATGGTAGTTTTGCCGATCTTGAAATTGGTATTGTTTACAGTAAAAGACACAGACGCATTTTTTAGGTATTGTCCCAAAAAGTAAATTTTTGCATAGATGTAATCTGGGCTCATGTTGGCTACGGCTATAGAATTGCTTGTGTATATGTCTACTGTTATCCTGTTATCTGGAGAATTAATGGTATTTACCTTAATCGAACCAGAGTATGTCTCAGATGGAGCACCGGTGCAGTTGTAGGCATACGTGGAGTTGCTGAGCCCGCAGTCCAATGTAGACAGATACATTTTGCCGGTTAAGGTAGAATTCGGGGTGTTTGGACCGTCTACGGTTACTTCGCACAAAAAGCTTGAACCCTCGGTAAAATACCCTTGCGGACAACTGCCGGTGAAATTCTGCCCTTTGTATGATATTGTAAAGCTTGGATTGCCAATCGAATAATAATTAGGGTTTCTCACAAGCACTGCGACGGTTGCGGTATGCGTAGCATTTATATACGCAGCGCTGAATTCGGCACATGCCACTCCGCTGCTGAACGTGCACGACTGCGGAACGGCAAGATTTGGAAGCGCCGAGAAATAGTATAGCAGGCCAGCGATTATCACCACTATGAATATCATCCATCCGTATGTCATGAAAAATTCAAATGCGCTCTGCGCTTTGAAGCGCTTCATTCCCATATGCATCCCATTTATAATAAGAGGGTTTTCACCTATTTAAAGCTTGTTATTTTATGGTTCTGCCAGGAACTTTATTCTGCTTATAAAGTCTCAAACTTGCCCAGATAAAGACTTTCTGGGCAAATCTTATTTATGGCAATAGCAATTTTATATATGTTGCCAGCATAATCTTTAGAGCTTAGAGGTTTATAGCAATGGACTATGTTGTAGCCGTATTAAACAGCCCAGAATTGGCAGGCTTGTTAGGCAAGGAGGGCTCTAAAAACGGCATAACTTTGTATAACAGAATTTATAGCGGCAATACGATAGTGATAGCCTCGCCAACCGATATCGAAGCTAAATTCCATGCTGTGGCACAATCCCTGCTTATTGCAGATACGTCTATAGTAAGCACAGAGATTGTAGACAAGCATCTTGGGGAGATACTGATTGCATGCTCGCTCGTCAATAGGAATATACTCATAACTGATGAAAATGATATTTCAACGTTGCTTTCTAGTATTTCCATAAGCGGCAAAAAAATGATAAGCAAGGATAACGCACTTGACGAGATATTGAAATGTGGAGGCGCAGACATGAAAGCAACAGGTAAGGGTTTCAGGATTGATGTGGACAAATCTTTTGATGTTAAAGGCATTGGCGCCGTATGCTTAGGAATAGTAAGATATGGCACTGTAAAAGTGCATGACAAGGTTTATTCTGGAGATGGAAAAGAGGGCATAGTAAGGTCGTTGCAGAGCCAGGATCGTGACATAGATTCTGCAGGCAAAGGAGTAAGAGTAGGGATTGCGCTGAAAGGCATAGCATCGGAACAGATAGCCAAAGGGGACGTATTATCCGATAGAGCCTTTCAGAAGACAAAAAGATTAGCAATTGGCGTAAAACTCTCCGATATTAATCGTGAAGACATGGCAATTGGAAAGAAATATTTAATCGCGTTTGGATTCGATTACATAAATGGAACTCTGACCGAATTTGATGGCAAATCGGCAAGCTTTGAATTGGATAGGGAAGCGTCATTCGAAAAGGAAGACGAGGTTTTGCTGATAAGAACGGCTATGCCAAGGATATTCGGATTGGGAATTGTGCTGTGAAGCGACACTCTTCAAACAGCAAACCGTGGAATTTCTTGCCTGTATTTTGTTAATGCTTTAGGCCCTTCCATAAAGAGTTAAAATGCGCAATTAGTTCCGCAATCCTCTTTTTATCGGTTATTACCTCTATATGCTCTATGTTACTGTGCATCCCGGAATACGTCAGGTTTGCACTCCCAGTTATGGCAGATTTTTCCGTTATGTAAATTTTTTCATGTATAAATGCCTTGCTTATCCGTATCTCAATTTTTTGATCTCGAGAAAATAATATTTTCACAACTATGATAGCGTAAGGTATGGTTATAAGCACCATCATTTGGATTATCAAAAGGGACAGCACATAATATCCGAAAAACAACGAGACTGACCCGACAACGAGCGTAGATACCAAAAGTTTGATATACCCCATAATTGGGAGATGATAATATTTTTTAGCATGGACGCCTTCGTTCTTGTTCGACGTTATTATATATATCCTGGATTTTTTAGACTCTTTGAGAAGCTTATTGATGTAGTATTCGCTTACATATGGAGATATTATCATCAACCGCCTGCCCTTGCTTAACAAAAAATCATCCACAAGTTTGTATGAGTTTTTGCCACTATAGGCATTACCTAATTTGTTAAGCAATATAACACCGGTTGAGCTGTATATAAACGTTTTATATCTTGCTTTATAATAATCATATGCAAAATCAGTTTTTATAGATGGTATTATGCAGAACCTTAATTCAATTGAAGAGGAGATGTTGGAATACTGGAAATCCAACAATATTCTAGATAAAACAAGGGCAATTAATAAGGGCAAAAAGAAATTCTATTTCCTTGATGGGCCCCCATATGTTACGGGAGACTTGCACTTGGGCGGCATGTGGGTAAAAGTGATAAAAGACGTCTACATAAGATATAGAAGATTTAATGGTTTTGATGTCAAGGACATGGCGGGTTATGACGTTCATGGCTTGCCAATAGAAATAATTTGTATAAGAAAGACCTGGAAAATCATATGACATTCCCAACATGAGATTATTCACATTTGCCATGTAGCTTCCTAAAGAAAGTTGAGATTTTATAGACACA
>DAHXGO010000095.1:0-2813 GCA_027332905.1 Microcaldota archaeon
AGGTAATCGAAAGCATAAGGAATACGTTCAAGGTTTATATATTGACGGCTACTGCCGGGAATGATAAGAAATTGCGAAGTTGGCTCAGATCGAACGAGATTCATTTCGACGGACTCATACATGTAGACAAATCCTATAAAAAATTGGATGAAGCAAAAAGATACGGCATATCCATACTTATAGACGATCATTCTACTCTTGTAGAAAATGCTGCTGCGCTTGGTTATAAAACCATACTCATATCGCAGCCTTGGAATAGGCATTTGGATAAGGAAGTAGAAAAAAGGGTAAAGATTGCAAGGGATTGGATGGACGTAGAAGATTTGCTGCGATCGCCTTAGGCGCATATGAAGTTGGTCAATCATTACTCGCGAAATCTGAAATAACTATCGCCATAAAACTGCCATATTTGAACCAATGAGATTCATATTAGGGATATTAAGAATAGGCTTTTACGTAAAACAGTAAAACCCCAATTTATTTAACGTTTCGTTGTGTATCCGTATAGATATGCGTTTCGACGGGCAGTGCGATAAACTGCAACGAATCGGTTTGATAGATGAGGAGCATGTTTTTTAGGAGAAAGGAGCCGCAAAGAAATGTGCATGTCGGTGAGTTGAAAGCACTTAAGGAGCAGGAATTTGAGCGCAAGATAGGGGATGCACTTTCGTATTTAAACAGCATAATAATTAAACTGGAGCACAGCATGAATGATTTCGAGGGCCTGTGCGAAAATTTTGCTTTGGAAAATCCAGCCATAGATAATGAATTGATAGGCAATGTAAGCAATACCACATTGGCCAGCCAGAAAGAGGCATATGTGAAAGCAGTGCTTTCGATAGTAAATTCTACACGCGCTTATAAATCAGCTTATGCAACGCAGTATGATTTAGTGCATGAAAAAAAATCTAATTTTGAACGTGTGTTGCACGAGATACTCCAAGCCAATTCCAGGTTTAGCATAGTCATACTGGGTTATTCTGGAAGCATGACAAAGTTTAAAAAGCAGTTTTCCGCAATTGAAAAACTTTCAAAGGAGCTCGGAATGAAAATGAATTCTATATCTAGCGAGGCAGATGAGCGAAGGGCGATTACCGCAGAAATAGACAGGCTTCTGATTTTGCTCGAAGAACTTGATGCAGCAAAGAGGAATATGGGAGAGTTGGAGGAAATCTCCGACGGGAAATATAAACCGGAAGATAAGTCGGATGAGATAAAGAGAATTGACGGGATCATCTCCATCAAGCGCAATGAACTTCGGGATTTGCATCTCCAAATAGACCAAAAAACGGAGGCGGTAAAATCTTTAATTGCACCGCTCGAAAGAGCTGCACGAAAATACGATCATGGGTCTGGAGAAAAAAGCACGCTTTCGCATTTTATAACCGACCCCATAAAGAATATAAAAAATGAGATTGATTATTCTGAGTTTGTTGCTAAGCTCAAAAAACTTATGGATAGCGTCGCAGGCAGTTCTTTGGCGCTAAAAAATTCGGAAAATATATCGGAGGCAATATCGGCCGTTTTGGACGCCAACGTTTACGATGATATTGCCTTCATAAACTCTGAAATGAAGAGGGCAGATGAGATAAAAGATGAGATAAGCGAATATGACTATGAACTCCAGAACATGCTCAAAAGCTATAAGACGCTCACGGATAGCAAGGACATGCTAGCCTCTGCAAACGAACGAATCTCCAATATAACTGCCGACACCTTGTCTTCAAAATCAACTATAGAGAGCATGTTCCTTAAGTATTATAGCATACAAGTAGCCATAGATCTAGCGTTGTAACTAAATCGCATCGATGCCACAGGGCACTCAAATCTCTATATCCTGCTTTTTGGGAGATTGCTTTGGCGATGCTCCTTTTGGCTTCGCTGCATCTTCTGGCGGCTTATATGTGTTTTTGAACAGGTCCTGCATGCCCATCATGCCGATAGGGGTAGGAATACTGAACCCCTTGCTTTCAGTAGGTATAAACACCATAAGATTTTTGCCCGTAAGGCTTATCTCGTACATCATGTTGAGAGACCTCAACTGCATGGCATATATATTTGATTTGTATTTCTCCGCAGCTTCCAGCATCTTGTCTGCAGCCAACGATTCGCTCTCTGCCAGTATGACCCTTGCGTCTTTTTCTCTTTCAGATGTCGCCACCCTAGCCATTGCATTCTGAAGGTCAGGGGGTATAGCTACGTCCCTTATTTCTACGGATATGGCGTCTATGCCCCAATTGTTTACCCTTTCTTCTATTAGATCTTTTATAGACTTGCCTATTACGTCTCTGCCTGCGAGCATCTGCGACAGTTCGTTTTTGCCTATTACGTCCCTCAGTGCCGTCTGGGATGCTAGCTGTATGGAATCCATGTACATCTGAACGTTGAGCACAGCTTTTTCAGGTTCTATGACCTTCCAGAAAAGGATGGCTTCCACATCGACCGGCACATTATCAATAGTTAGCGTCTTTTCTGCCCTAAATGATACGCTTATAACACGCAAATCAAGTTTCATCGGAGTATAATCCACTATGGGCATGATCGCATACAGGCCCGGGCCTATTATGCCTTGATATCTCCCAAATCTCAGTACCGGCATGCGGTTCCATTCGCTTATCACACGTATCGACATGGAGAATACTATTGCTGCAGATACCAACAGCATTGCAGTTGCAGCAATGATGCTTTTTGTGCCTATGAACGTTATACCTGATAGCAGCACTATGATTACTATGTCAACCATGAAAGCCGAGCCGGTTGAATTATACGCTTTTATTTGCTCTGTCATCTGAATACACCACTTTAATGTTTAT
>DAHXGO010000096.1:0-2731 GCA_027332905.1 Microcaldota archaeon
GCGGCAGATACGATAACCTGACAAGCCTTTATGGAGGAAAGCAGCTGCCTGCCGTAGGAGGCACGCTCGGGATAGACAGGCTCTTGGATGTGATGAAGTTTTCACAGTCATCAAAGGTCACATTTGCAAAAGCCTTTGTGGCATACATTAAAAAAGAGAACTATACATATGCATTGAAGGTAGCCAACATACTCAGGGCAAGCGGCATAAATACTGACCTAAACAATGCTTCAAGAAGCATTTCGAACCAGCTTTCGTATGCAAATTCACTGAAGATACCCTATTCTGTAATAGTCGGCGCGTCAGAGGAAAAGGATACAAAGGCGAAGCTTAGGGATATGGCATCAGGAGAGGAAACAATCATGGATTTGGACGAACTCATAAATGTTTTAAAAGATAAAAAATAGTGTATTAAAATGGCAAAATCTGAAGTTGACCAAATAACTGACGAAAAGATAGCTAAGGGCGGCGTGCTCGTGAAGTTCTACTTTGACATGCAGCACAAGGAAAAGGAGAAGCTTCAACCTCTAATGACTGACCTTATAAACGAAAGGCTCATGAAGGAAAAGGGCGTGATATATTGTTACGGTGTCATAGAAGAGCCTATGCTGGTAAATGACGTATACAGCACAAGCGCTACGGTTACAGTGCTGTTCGATAGCTTTCTTTCAATAATAAATGTGGCATTCAATTACGCTCCGGCAGGCGTGGAGATAATGAGGCCTACAAAGGAGATGACATTCAGGATATTCGACCTTCATGCAATACTGATGGACCTGTCGCAGCTTTCGGTAACATATTCGAGATACATGCTGGAACACGTTCTGAAAGGAGAAGACTTGGAAACAGTATCAAAGGCGCTGGAGGGCAGGGCCGAACTTGGCAAAAAATTGCTTGAGAAAAAAAGTGCAGATCCTGATGGTCATCAAACCCCCAAATAGACCAACGGCACAACAAGATAGGTAATTAATGCAAGCGCCATGGCCCCTAAACTTAGGTTCCTGTAGAGCTTGAATTTTGATTTGTCCTGCTTCTTCATCAGGTGCATCACAGATACGTAAAGGAGAATTATATCAACTAATAATATTGGGATTAGATAAACAAGGTTAAATGCAAACGGCATCAGGAAGAAGAACATGAAGAGGCTGACCCCTATCGCTTCCATATAAAGAAGGAATGCAAGATAAGCCGACATCCTTCTTCCAACATAATACACAAGGCTCTTTATCTGCCTAGCCTTGAAGTCGCCCTTGAAGTCGCGTATCATCCCATGTATCTCACGTGCCAATCCGCTAAGGAATATCACTATGCTTATTAGAATTATATTCGCGTTGAGCGCATTTGAAACTACATAATTTCCATAAAGGAAAGGTATGACCATCGTGAATGCTATATATATGTTTCCAATGAGCAAGGTCTCTTTGAGCTTGTAGCTGTAAAGATATGCGAAAACTGCAAAAACGAGTACGATGATGAAAGAATATATATTTATCAAAGCACTTATGGCAATCCCTACAAGAAAGCACAAGGCGGTTACTATAGCTGCATCCCTCTTGCTGAGCGAGCCGTTCACCAAAGGCCTGTCATTCCTCCTATTTTTCCTGTCTACATCGATGTCAAAATAATCATTTATGGCAAATGAACCCATGCTTACAAGTATGGGCGGTACAAGCGCAAATATGAAAATAGGAAGCAGAGGCAATCTGCCTGTTATGAGTTCAGCTGCTACCACTGCTATTGCTAGCATTAGGCTATGTTCTATGCGCGTCAGTTTCAGCAGGGCTGCAAATCTGTTCATGACTATCTTTCCAATGCAATAGGTAACTAATAAATAAATGTCTTTTTATATAAATAGGAGAGAATGCCCAAACAAGGTATGAAGCCACAGTCGGCAATGGAACTGCTTTCCACCTATTCGTGGGCATTGTTAATAATAGCACTTTTCGTAAGCACCGTATTCCTTCTTTCGGGCTCAAAGCCCCCATCGAGCTATCTTTCATCATCGTGCAACATAGAGCCGTTGCTGCCATGCGCGCAGACTCTTCTTACGCAGTATGGCGGTCCAAGCAGCCCGATACATTTCATAGTGGCGTTTACCAATGAACTAGGGGTGCCGATAAGCTTTGCGCCTAATTCTATAAATGTCACAACTACCGGCATAGGTGTTCCAGGTACGGAACATTCATTAGGAGCCTGCACTCCGAGTTATGCAACCGAAGGTGCGCACATATTATGTACTGCAAATATAACCGGAACTGTCCAGCCTGCACTTGGCTCTCAAACCAGTGCAACGTTCCTAATATCATATGACATATGCAAGAACCCATCCAGCTGCACTTCAGGGTATAAATCTACCGGAATATCTGTGCAGTCTGCTTCTCCGCCAAGCAGAGGCATATTCAAGATAACCTTGAATACCATCCCAAGCACTGGTGACATAGTAATCAACGGGGCGAAATACATAAACGGAACATCAGTGGTATTGCCGATAGGCAAATATTTGGTATACGCAGATGCGCCAAATGGCTATATATTTTCAAGCTGGACAGGTTCAGTATTTGGGACATCGCTGCTTAGTCCATCTACGACTGCAAATGCTACACTTTCGCTGGTATCAAATGTAACATTGGAAGCCAACTTCGTCAAGGTCATATCAACCACAACTACTTCGGTCACTTCGACATCAACATCAACCTCCACCACCTCAACGACAACCTCATCGACAACTTCT
>DAHXGO010000097.1:0-2649 GCA_027332905.1 Microcaldota archaeon
TGGACATTTTCCAATATACCGTAGCGAATACGAAGAGGGCGAGCGCCCAGGCGCTCTCCACAACCAGCGCATTCAAAAGCGCTGTGCCAGCCAATGCGCCAGTAAAGGTCGCTGCTGGATTATAATAATAGGCGTTGAATGGCAGCAATTGTAGCACAGTCTGGAGCTGTTGCGGAAAAAAGGTATTCGGAAGCACGCCACCGGAGAGGAACGTGAGCAAGGTGATTATACTGCTTATCCCCCCTGTGCTGACAAGATATATTGAGGATACCCCGATGATGAACTCTATAAGGAACGAGATGCTAAAGAGGAGGAATATCTCTAGTGCAAAAGCTGCTATGGTAAACCAGCTCATGCTGATGCCGGCAAAGACAGCGGTGAGGACAACTATCGGCAGGAATACGAAGGAGAAATTGGTGAAGGCGGATGGCAGGGAATCGATAAACTGTCTTATTGCATATGATATTGGAAGGATGAGCTCGCTGGTTATGCTGCCGCTCTCTATGTCACTAGATATTGCCTCGCTCACGCCGGACTGCATCGATGCGCCGGCGTACGCCACGAAAAAATATGCATAGAGAGCTATAGGGCTGTAACCGGCTATCGATGTCGCCGTCGTGCCGCTGAATATGCTGCTCCAGACTATTAGCATTAGGATAGGGTATGCGGCGTATGCTAGGATGGAGAGGAGATAGCTGTAGATATAATAGATGTCAGATTTGAAGTTAATGCGCATGAAGCTTGCATACTTTGATATCATGGTCATGTTAGCCTAACCTTTTCCTTGATAAGCTGTAGAACTTGTTAAGCACCTCATCCAAGGGTGGCTCTGAAATGCTATAGTCAAGTACATTGTCTGAAGTGAGCAGATCTAGCAGCTTCTTGCCCTTTATCCTCCTCCCGTCCATCTCGAGTTTTATGTAATCTCCCTTGTGGGCTATGATCCTGCCGAACCTGCCAAGATTCATATTGCGCGCGCCCTTGCGCAGGCGTATTTCAACTTCTTTTTTCCCGCCAACCAGTTTTATAAGTTCCCGCGGCAGCCCATCGTATACAAGGGTGCCTTCGTCCATCAGCAATATTCTATCCGCAAGCTCCTCCGCCTCTTCCACCATGTTTGTAGCAAGCAAAAACGTTATATCATACCTCTTTCTTATTTCTTGCAGCGCCTTGAAAAGCGAGGATTTTGATTGGCTGTCCATGCCTATCGTTGGCTCATCCATTATCACGAGCTTCGGCATATGCAGCATCGACGCTATGAAATTGCATTTCATACGTTCCCCCAGAGACATTTGTCTAACCTGCTTTCTATAGACTTTTTCAAGATTGAATACTTTGATGAAATAGCTGAGCCTTTTATCGAATGCGGTCTTAGGGATTCCGTAAACGCCCTCCATTAGCTTGAAAGTGTCTATAGCGGCAAGGTCTTCCCACATCTGTTCGTGCGCCCCGAGCACCACGCCTATGTTCATCGCAAGTTTCACCCGCTCACTATACGGGTCGATTCCAAAAAGGCGCGCCTCTCCGGAGTCCGCCTTAATTATCCCGACAAGCAGCTTGACGAGCGTCGATTTCCCGGCACCATTCTTTCCGAGCAGAGCGACAAATTCGCCCTTTTTCATGGTGAAGGTAACATCATAGACCGCCTTCTTGTAGACATATCTTCTCCTCAGCGATGTGAGCAGTCCTTTCTCTCCTGTTTTAGACTCGAACGACTTAAACTGCTTGGAGAGTTTATAGGCTTCGATGACAAGATTTTTTTCCACGCGTGCACCCAGAATAGATTAGATTGGTGGAAAAGGGTTAAATATCCGACGAATAATTTTTTTTTGGAATTATTTTGCGCGTAGCACCAGGAGCAGCAGGCGAATTTTCATAACTTATTTAAACCTTGCTCGTGCAATGTATATTAGTGATGAAATGGGAAAGAGTTTAATGCACACGCGAAAAAGCAGGGAGGGTATGGTGGCAAAACAGAGGAAAGCCATCAGAGAAAAGATAAAGGCTGCGGAAATGAAAAGACCTGGTGGTGGCGGCAAGAAGAAAGCAGCAAGAGCGGCAAAAGCGTAAGCGAATATTTCTTATTGGGGTAGCAGAGCGATCTGCTGCCCTTCGCTTATTCTTTTAATTTTGTCTGCTCGCCAGTACGCGTCCATTATCCTTTCTTCCAATTTTCATGGATATGCACCTTATCATATGCTCCATCGTCGCATACGACTTTTCTGCGCTGTCAAAGAATGCAACATATGGGCTGTTATTTACATCGATAATCCATGCTGTGCCTTCTCTGTCTATCAAAACATCAACGCCGACTACATTCAGACCAAGATCCCCCGCCAGCCTCTTTATGAGTCTCTTATATTTCACATCCAGCGAACCGGTTGCATCGATGAAACGTCCTTCTTCAGAGCCATTCAGCGAAATGCGTATCCTCCTCCCTTTCTCAACTACGCTACCGACGGTCAAGCCTGAACCGGCCAGGATGTTGTTTATATAATCCGCCTTTATTTCGCGAGCGTTATACTTTTTTCTCCTCTTTTCGAGTAGCTGAGCGATGCTGCTCCTACCATCTCCAATAACATAGCCTTTGATTGTTTTTGCTGCGAAAGTGATCTTGCCAAAATTGCAGTTTATCCTGAACTCTTCTCC
>DAHXGO010000098.1:0-2634 GCA_027332905.1 Microcaldota archaeon
AAGAGAAGGGAGGCAGCTTCAAGATATGTCCAGTTGGCAAATATAATACAAAGCAGTCATACATAAAAAACACAAATGTCATCAAGACTACATTCTATAATAGCGAATCGGAATTCGATGTGATAGATTATTTCCCTTATAGTAAAGGCAGCATCACTGTGAGGAACTCAGAGATTCACAGAGTCATAGTTCGCAAGCGTGGCAAGCCGATAATACGCGTGCTAATAGAACCTGTTATGGAATACAATAAATATGCTCCTAGAAAGCGGATTGAAGACGACAGGCTAGTATTCTCATATAAAAATACCAAATTGCACATATATTCTAACCTTGGCCTGAAGAAGCTTTATGCAGGCGAAGAGATATCCTTGCCTAAACACGGATACATCTTATTGGCTTATAACAAGCTCAAGTATTTCACGAATATCAAATACATAATGCAAGAGATGGAAAGCACCATAAGTTACTGGAAATCATGGTCGAATGGAATCAAGGGAGGCAGCAGGTACCGGGAACTCAAGGTCCGCTCTGCATTGGTCCTGCACCTGCTGATGTATGAAGATACTGGGGCTATAGTTGCCGCGGGCACCACCTCAATCCCAGAAGTGAAAGGCTCGGTCAGGAATTGGGACTACCGCTACTCGTGGGTGCGCGATTCATCGTTCACTGTGCAGGCACTGGTAAAACTGGGCCTCATAGGGCCTGCATATAGCTTCATAAAATGGCTCAACAAGATATACGCGGAGCACGGAGTAAGCCTTCAGGCGCTGTTCAAGGTCAATGGTGATGATTACGTCAAAGAATTTATACTGACAAATATGGCAGGCTATGAAGGCTCAAAGCCGATACGTATAGGCAACGAAGCGTACAAGCAGCGCCAGATTGACACGATTGGCGAACTGATCAACTCGCTGTACCTGTTCTACCTGAAGCACAACGCCAGCCCTGAAATCAATGAGATAAGCTGGGATCTTATATTTGGTTTCGTAGAGACTGCAATCAAGGAATGGAAGGAGAAGGATCACAGCATATGGGAGTTCAGGGGCACTAACAGGCACTACACGTTCTCGAAGGTGATGTGCTGGGTAGCAGTGGATAGAGGTATAAAGATCGCCAAGAAGCTCGGGCATGTCGATGTAATAGAACGGTGGTCTAAGGCAAGGGAAGAGATAAAACTGAGCGTAATGGAGCACGGATGGAACAGCAAAATGCGGGCATTCACGCAGTACTACGGTTCAAGCAGCCTCGACGCCAGCCTTTTGCTCATGCCAGCATTCGGCATAATAAGCTGGAGAGACAAGAAGATGCTGAGCACTATAGACGCGATAAGCAAAGAGCTTACAAACGGGCCTTTTGTGATGCGCTACAAGAGCAAGGACGAATTTGGCACGCCGAAGAGCGCTTTTATAGCATGCTCTTTCTGGTTCATAGATGCCCTGTACCATACTGGAAAAAGGAAAGAAGCATTAAATATGTTCAAGCGTGTAATACAATTTCAAAACCATATGGGGTTGCTATCCGAGGATATAGACATGGAGAGCAATGAGCTGCTTGGCAATTTCCCACAGGCATATTCGCATATAGCGTTGATAAATACCATTGCTACTATATTTGGCGAAAAGTAAAGACTGGTAAAAAATCTTCCTCAATTCTATCGCGTTTATTGTGGTTATGTATTCTACCCTTTTATAACATGCCAAGTGGAAACGAACCGCTTGCAGGATAGCCAAACCTACGATATACAAAGCAATGCAATCAGCTGTACTCTGGTGGCTTACAAATTTGCAAATTATTTTGAATTAGTATAAAGAATATATGGATTTTTATTTTTATCATTTCAGAATAACTAAATGGTTATCTGGAAATGACAAAAAAGAAATCCCTTTATTCGCTAAAAGAAATCGCCATAGGCGCCGGCAAGGCGGTGATAACACCAGCAGAGATAGCCAACATTTTGGGCAAACCGAAAAGTTTTGGCGCGGTATATGCTTCCAGGCTAGTCAAAAAAGGGCTTGCAAAAAGGCTAATGCGGGGCAAGCTAGCACTAGTAGATGACGATTTCGCAATAGCTTCGCAGTTGATAAACCCTGCTTATATTTCTCTAGACTCGGCATTGCTGTTTCACGGGATAATACAACAGGTTACAAAAGAGATAGAATGTGTAACTACAGTAAATTCAATAAAACTGGAGAAGCTAGGAATAGTTTACCACAAAATACCACCCTCCTTGTTCTATGGCTACACTAGAATGGATAGGGGGCAGAGCTATGCATTTGTGGCAGAGCCAGAGAAGGCTTTAATTGACGGCGCATATCTTGGGGTTTACGCAAAGGATAGGCTAATCGAGTATTCAAGCAATGCGAACAAAAATAGGCTGCGTGAGCTTGCAAGCATGTATAAGGGTTACGGAAGCCGCAATATTATCAGGGTGATTGAATCATTGACAAGAGCACACTAAATGAAATAGCCAGGCTTAGAGGACTAAAACCTTGGCAGCAAGAAAAGCATTATATCCAATATCTTGCGCTTAATAGCATTTCGGAAGAGCCTCTGATTTTCAAGGGAGGTACATACTTATGGTTTGCACATGGTCTTGACAGATTTTCTGAAGACCTCGATTTTACGGCTTCTGAA
>DAHXGO010000099.1:0-2523 GCA_027332905.1 Microcaldota archaeon
GGCTCAAGGAGAAGAATCTAGTAGACTTTGCAACTAGGGAGGAAATAGGCAAGTCGCTTAAACTTACAGATACTGGGGCTTCAGAATTCTTAATGCTGGAAAAATCTCAGAAGGTAATAGTGGAGAGGTTCGGCACAGTTGGCATGCATGACGAAAAAGAGCATAAGTACGCTGCAGGCAGATACGGACTTCGCGGCGAGCATGAGATACTTTTCAGTATATGAGCCTTGGGTGGGATGACGTGGTTGGCCGATGCGCCAACCCATCATATTTTTTTATTTTTAGCATATGCCTTTTTTAGCGCACCTTCTTTCAGCAGAAGGAGCCTCTTTCTGGCTTCTCCCCCGCCAGAGTACCTGCCCAATCTTCCGTCGCCCCTTATCACCCTATGGCATGGTATAGCAATCGGAAAGGGATTCTTTCTGAGTGCGGTGCCGACTGCCCTATATGCATTAGGCCTGCCGCATGCCGAGGCAATCTGCTTGTAGGTGGAGGTTCGGCCGATCGGTATTTTAGACGTTTCAATAAGAACGCGCTTCTGAAATTCTGTAAGCTTTAACCTTTTCAGCTTTGACAACGCCAAGGCTTTGTTCATCATGATATTACCCTGCTAATGTATGAAAAGGCAAGTGTTTTATTTATCCTTTTCCATACCATTGTGTGGTTTTATGGCAGCTAAAGCAGCAAATATTAGATTGAAGGTATGGCTTAATGGCAAGAGCGTATGGTACGACAAAGCGACTGTGCCGATATTGACGCATTCACTCCAGTACGGCAGCGGAATTTTCGAGGGAATAAGGGCATATCCTGCAAAAAATGGCACTGCAATATTCAGGTTGAAGGATCACGTCAAGCGTTTCATTGAAAGTACAAAGATATATTCAATGAACATTAGGTATGATGCGCGCGCAATAGAAAGTGCAATAATGGAGACAGTAAGGATGAACAAGTTGAAATCGTGCTATATAAGGCCGTTTGCATTTTATTCGGATGACCATATAGGGCTTGATGTTTCTGGAAAAAAGACGAGCGTATTCGTAGCCGCCATACCTTTCTCAGATTATTTCGAAAATGGAGGAAAAGGCCTGAAGGCAAAGGTATCCGCATGGAGGCGCATAAACTCGGATGTGCTTCCAGTTGAGGCAAAGGCATCGGGCAACTACCTGAATTCGATAATATCAAGCATTGAGGCAAAGGCATCCGGATTCGATGAGGCAATACTCCTTTCCAAAAACGGGTACATATCGGAAGGATCTGCGGAAAACGTATTTATAGTAAAGAATGGCGCCATAGTTACACCGCATAGGGCATCTGACATATTATTAGGCATAACGCGCGATACGGTGATAAAGCTTGGAGAGGCATCAGGCATAGTTATAGAAGAGAGAGACATGCACAGGGAGGAGCTTTATACTGCGGATGAAATATTCTTTTCCGGCACAGCTGCAGGTATTGCACCTATAGTGAATGTCGATGGCATAAGCATAGGCAAAGGAAGGATGGGCCCAATAACAAAGATGATTGCAGAAAAATACTTAGAAACGGTGAGCGGCAATAATCCGGACTTTGAGGAATGGGTAACATATGTGTGACGCCATTTCTTATACGAAGGATAGGCAAACGGCGTAGCCTTTGCGGATATGCCAGGGCGCTAAAGAAATAGGGAGATGTCAGAGCAATTTTAACCTATCGGTGAATGCGCCTATCTCGCGCCCGTCCCATGGGCCTATGCCAAGGGCAGTTTTGCTTCCTGGAGGTATCTCAGTCAGCCCTGCATCGGTCACTAGGGCACATGGAATCTTCTTGAATTTAAATGCAGTGTAGAGCTTTATCAGCGCTTCTTCGTTATCCACTTTAAGCACAATCTTTTTTTCCCCCGATTCAAGCCATTCCCGGGCTACAGACTTGTCAGTGCGTTCCACCTCGAAATAACTCATAAGCGATGCGTGCGCTGCCTGCGCGGCTATCTTGCCTTTGCTCATCTCCAAATCGGTGCGTATGATTATGGCCTGCTTTAGTTCCGCCATGGTAGATTATCATAAAATAAGTTAATAAAGCAATGCCTTCCTTTTATCCGTGCTTTGATCCTTTCGCATGATCTCATTTATGGCGTCGGCAAAGCTCACGAACGATATGTTGCTGTGCATGTATTGTGCGATCCTTCCACCTATGCGGTTGTAATCGCGCAATACCAGAAAGACCTTCGACCTGGCGCTGATGCCCATAGCTACGTCGTATTGGTCTTCAAATACCACTTCTGGCTTGATGCTGCTGTTTATGAAGGCGGCCTTGTTTTTGGGCACGATGTCAAGCTTCACGCTTGCATTTATGCCTGCATCGGCAATCATCTTGCCTATAGATTCTTTAGATGCCTGTTGATTTGATGTAACAAGACGCAATTCAAAGCCCTTTGATAAAAGGAGCTTCATAGCTTCAGCGGCCCCATGATCCAACGCATTGCAGCGCTCCATTACGCCGTCTCCCCCGTTGGGGATTATGCGCATCATGTTAAAGATGGCCTCC
>DAHXGO010000009.1:0-16723 GCA_027332905.1 Microcaldota archaeon
AGCGTCTACAGGCCTGACGGCGCAGGAACTAACAATTTCATTTCGCTTTTGGGGCCATGCACCAACGAAATACCACAATATGCGGCGCAGTTCAACGGACAGAACAGTTACATATATACGCCCGTTGGATCTTGGTTAGGTACTAACCACGCTTTCACCGTAGTTGCATGGTACTATAGTCTTACAGGTGGAGGGCAGGTTGTAAATATTTGTACCTCGCCAACTTGTGGTTCTTGGTCCACACCATTTATTGGATACAATACAAACGGTTCAACATATGCTTGGATAAATGGTCCACCAATTTTGTGGAATAGCACTTCTTTTGGCAGATGGTATTTTGCTGTAATTACATATAATGCAGGTTCAAATTATGAAATTTTATTTATAAATGGGAAAAATGTTAGTTCCGCAATAGGGACATATTCGTCATCTGATGTATTTGATTATGCAACTATAGGTGCAGATCCTACGGGCCAACATTGGGGCAATGTATATTTAAATGGTTTTATATCAAATGTCCAGATCTACAATACCGCTCTTTCACAGCCAGATATTCAAGCTCTTTATAAGGAGGGCATCGGCGGAGTTCCTATCGACCTAAACAACCTTGTAGGGTGGTGGCCGCTCAACGGCAACGCGAACGACTACAGCGGCAACGGCAACAACGGAAATGCCATCAACGTTTCCTTCACTGGCGGATGGTATAAGGGATACACCGCTCCGTGATGCTGCAGGCATATGCAATTTATAAAGAAACATTGTAAATGCAAATATAGGTAATATATTTATGCATTTCGCTATATAACTATTAATAAGGCCCTCTAGTGTTAGTATAAGCGCTGTTTATCTATGGTGAGCTGTTGGTTTTCGGAAGAGATTTATTGGTGGTGCATGAAGTCCTGAGCGAGAGCGAAGCAAAGAAGGTTTCTGCAGAATATAATACTCCTATCGATAAATTTCCTAAGATATTGCAGAGCGATCCCCAAGTCATAAAGATAGGCGCAAAGCCCAGGCAATTGATAAAGATACACAGAGAGGACCCTACAGGAAAATATTCTGCTTACAGGTACGTAGTCGAAAGCGTATAAAGTCCTTTTGGTGTATGCATGAAAGAAACCCACGAGATTATGGAAGCTTATCTGCGCTCTACGTCGATGGCGCAGCAACAGATCGATAGTTATAATAGGTTCATAAGCGTAGGTCTGCACAAGGTGCTGGAAAGCCAAAGCCTAATAGAGCCAGAGGTATCTGATTTTGCGATAAAGCTCGTGAGCATAAGGCTTGAGCCCCCGGTAATAATAGAGTCTGACAGCTCTATGAAGAGGATAATACCAAACGAAGCGCTTGCAAGAAATCTTACATATTCTGCTCCTATGTATATAACATATGTGCCAGTAATAAGTGGCATAGAGAAGTCGGATGCGATTGGCGAAGCATATGTGGGCGACATGCCCGTTATGGTAAAAAGCAATCTATGTTATACTAAAAACATGTCGCGCGAACAGCTCATAGCTTCACATGAAGACCCTGACGATGCAGGAGGCTATTTTATAATAAAAGGTACGGAACGCGTTTTGGTAGGCATCGAGGATCTTGCACCAAACAAAATGATGACTACGAAAGAGCATGATGATACAGTTACTAAGGTATTTTCAACTACGATAAACTTCAGGGCGCGCTGCAGCGTATCTAGGGACGAATACGGTACGTTTACAATACTATTCCCTACGCTGAACAAGGGCATAAACATGGTGCTGATCTTAAAGGCCCTGGGGATGCAGCCAAAAGAGATGCTTGATATGGTGCCAAGCAACGAGGTCAAGAATGACATGCTGCTTAATATAGAAATGAGCAAAGCCAAAGAAATGTCTTCTAACGAAGCCCTGACCGAATTAGGGCGTATGACTGCGCCGAACCAGGCACCTGCATATCAGGTAAAAAGAGCAGAAACACAACTCGATACTTATATACTTCCGCATCTGGGCACATCCCCCGAAGTAAGGATGGAGAAGGCGCGTTATCTGATAAGGATGGCGGAAAGGACGTCACTTGTTGCATACGGCAAGATAAAGCAAGATGACAAGGATCACTATGCCAACAAGCGCGTAAAATTGGCAGGAGACCTTCTGGAAGAACTTTTCAATACTGCATTCAAAGCATTCACAAAAGACATAAAATACCACGTAGAACGAACTACTGCAAGAGGGAGAAGGCTTACAGTAAAAACAAACATAAATCCAGATACGCTTACAGAAAAGATACTCTATTCAATGAGCACAGGCTCTTGGCCTGCCGGGCAGACTGGAGTGTCCCAAGTTTTAGATAGGCTCAATATAATGTCCACGTTCGCACACCTGAGAAGGGTAAAATCTCCACTCGCAAAGAAACATCCACATTTCAAGGTAAGGGATGTTCATGGCACGCACATAGGCAAGCTATGCCCGAGCGAAACTCCTGAAGGCGTAGAAGTAGGCCTTACAAGGTATCTTGCATTGATGTCAAAGGTTACAATAGGGGCGGAACACAAGATGCTCGAGGAGAAATTGAGCGAGCTAAAACTCCTTGAAAATAAATAAATGGTGATTTGATTGGCTACTAATGATAAATGTCACGTATATCTGGACGGGAGGGCAATAGGCGCAGTAAAGGACGGCAGCGCATTTGCAGAAGAGATAAGGGCCAACAGGCGGCAGGGCATAATTTCTAACGAGGTAAATGTAGCATACTTTAAGAAGCTCAACGAAGTGCATATAAATGCAGACAAGGGCAGGGTTAGGAAGCCCTACATATTAATGGAAAATGGAAAGAGCAAGTTTACTGCAGAATTGCGCGAGAAACTTAAAACCCGCGAGATAGATTTCAATTATTTGGTAAGAAGGGGCATAATAGAATACCTGGACGCAGAGGAAGAGGAGAACGTAGAGGTTGCCATAGATGAAGCGCATATAAACAAATCTACGACCCATATGGAGGTAGATCCGGCAATAATGTTCGGCCTTACTGTAAACAGCAGCGTATATCCGGAATTCAATAATGCAGGGAGGCACCCGGTCGCATGGAACTTCATGAAGCAGAGCCAGGGATTATATTCTACAAATTTCAACGACAGGTACGATGCAAGATCTTATATCCTATTCTATCCTCAACTGCCACTGATAGACAGCATAACCTATAGAACATTAGGGCTTGAGAGGCACCCGCAGGGCCAAAATATGGTAGTTGCACTAAGCACATATTACGGCTACAATATGAAGGATGCAGTAGTGTTCAATAAAGCTGCGGTGGACAGGGGGCTTGGAAGGAGCGCGTTCTTCAGGTCTTATGCAGATGAAGAAATGCGTTACCCTGGAGGGCAGCAGGATCATTTTACGTTGCCTCCCCCTACGGCAGAAGGATACAGGGGAGAGCACGTATATTCTAGGCTTGGGGAAGACGGCATAATAGAGCCAGAAATGGACGTTAAAGAAGGAGATGCGTTAGTCGGAAAGATATCACCACCAAGGTTTTTAGAAGAGCAGACAAGTTTTGGCATAGGCGAAGAAAAGGTGCGCGACAATTCAGTGGAATTAAGATCAGGAGAGCAAGGCACGGTTGACCGGGTGATGCTCAGCGAGACCATAGGCGCTACCAGAATAGCAAAGGTAAGGATAAGGAGCGTCAAGATTCCTGAGATAGGGGATAAGTTTGCAAGCAGGCAAAGCCAAAAAGGCGTAATATCTATGATAGTAAATCAGGAGGATATGCCGCATACCAAGGAAGGCATAGTGCCGGACATGCTGCTAAACCCGATAGGGTTGCCTAACAGGATGACATATGGGCATATGCTGGAGATGCTTGGGGCAAAAGCGGGCTCATTAAGTGGAAAGAAGTTTGACGGTACTCCGTTTTCGAACAATGGCGTTGCATTGGTGGACGAATTCGGCAGCATATTAAAAGATTACGGATTCGACGAATTCGGGGATGAAGAATTTTATGACGGAAGAACCGGCAGGAAATTCAAAGGCAAGATATTCACAGGCGTGGTATACTACCAAAGGCTGTGGCATATGGTAAGCCTGAAACTGCAGGTAAGAAGCCGAGGCCCGGTCCAAATACTGACAAGGCAGCCGACAGAAGGAAAGCCAAGGAAGGGGGGCTTGAAGTTCGGGGAGATGGAACGAGAGGCGCTCATAGGCTATGGCGCAAGCCTGCTGCTCAAGGAGCGTATGCTTGACCAGAGCGATAAGGCAAGCGTATGGATATGCAGGGACTGCGGCGACATAGGCTATTATGATTACATAAAGAACGTAGCAGTATGCCCTCTATGCGGCGGCAGCAGCTTGGAAGAGGTCGAGATAAGCTATGCATTCAAGCTTCTGATCGATGAACTAAAGTCGATGCACATACTGCCAAGAGTGAGGATGAAAAGCGATTGAGGTGTTGCAATGCAAGCAGAGATTATAGATAATATAAGGTTTACCACGCTGAGCCCAGAAGCAATAAAGAGGATGAGCGTAGCAAAGCTCATAGTCCCGGATACCTACAATGAAGATGGTTATCCAATAGATGGAGGCCTTGTAGACCAGCGTCTCGGGGTTATAGATCCGGGCCTCAAATGCAAGACCTGCGGAGGCAGGGCCAAGACCTGCATGGGGCATTTCGGGCACATAGAATTAGTAAGGCCTATCATACATCCGGAATTTACAAAGATCATATATCTCTTGCTGCAATCAACATGTGAAAAATGCCATAGGATACTGCTTGATGAAAATCAAATGGCAGTGGCAAAGGAAGCAATAGAGACTTTTGTAACCAGCGACGAAATAGATGTAGACCGCGTCGCAGAAACGAACGGTAAGCTTGCAGCGCTAACAAAAAAACTTAAATCTGTCAAGAAATGCCCGTCATGCGGTGCAGCACAGCAGAAGCTTAAGTTTGAAAGGCCTACGTTCTTCTACCTAAATGGGAACAAGCTGAAACCTGACGAGATAAAAGACTGGCTTTCAAATATAAGCAACGACGACCTTAAGCTCTTGGGCATAGACTACAAAGCCACGCGTCCCGAGTGGTTCATATTGACATCATTGCTTGTGCCTCCGATAAACGTCAGGCCTTCTATAACTCTGGAAACAGGAGAGAGGAGCGAGGACGACCTTACCCACAAGCTTGTAGAAATAATGAGAATAAACCAAAGGCTTGAGCAGGATATAGACGCAGGCGCCCCGCAAATAATAATAGACGACCTGTGGGAGCTGCTGCAGTATCACGTCACAACATATTTCGATAACGAGACTCCGGGCGTGCCTGTTGCAAGGCACAGGAGCACAAGGCCATTGAAAACCCTTGCACAGAGGTTAAAAGGCAAAGAGGGGCGCTTAAGGTACAATCTAAGCGGAAAGCGCGTGAACTTTTCCGCTAGGACTGTAATATCCGCAGATTCAAGTTTGACAGTAAACCAGGTAGGCGTACCGATGAGGATAGCCGAAAACATGACGGTGCCGCTATACGTCACAAAGTGGAATATCGAGAAAGCAAAAGTTTACGTCAGCAACTCTTCATATCCTAAAGCCATCAATGTAATAACCAGGGAAGGATCGAGGAAGCGTGTAAATGATACCAATCAAGAAGATCTGCTAAAAGAGATAGTTCCGGGGTATGTGATAGAGAGGCAATTGGTAAACAATGATATAGTGCTTTTCAACAGGCAGCCTACACTTCACAGGCTTTCAATAATGGCGCATAGGGTTAGGGTACTCCCTGGAAAAACGCTTAGATTGCACGTATCTGCCGCATTTCCGTACAACGCAGATTTTGACGGGGACGAAATGAACCTGCACGTTCCTCAAACGCTGGAATCGCAAGCAGAAGCAAGATACTTGATGCAGCCGAAATATCAAGTCTTGTCGCCAAGGAACGGCAATCCTCTTTTGTATATAGAAGAAGACGAAATAGCGGGCATGTACCTGCTAACAAAAGATAATTCGTATTATACCAAGGAAGAAACAATGTCGATGCTTGCAAATTTGGGCATATACGAAATGCCTAAAGCCGAGAAAAACGGAATGTATTCAGGTAAATCCATATTTTCCATGACTCTTCCAAAAGGGCTGAATTTCGAAAGCAAGAACAAGCACGGCAAGGTCATCATAAAGGATGGATTACTGGAAGAAGGAATAATAGATAACAAACTGGTGGGAGAAAAGGGAGGGGTTCTAATATCCCACATATTCGTAGAATACGGCCCAGATTTCAACGAAAAATTTCTGTTGAACATAGCAAAGCTGTCATTGGGAGCCGCATACATATATGGGCTGACCGTGAGCGTTAAGGATTACTATCTGTCAAACAAAATACTTACTGAACGCACCAATATAATAAAAAGCTATGAGGGCAAGGCATCAGATCTTATAAACAGTTACAAAGCAGGTAAGCTCGAGTCTCTTCCAGGGTATACAAAGAAATCAACATTGGAGGTGCTCTTATATGCAACATTGGGCCAAGCCAGAGATACGGCCGTACAATATCTAAATAAGGAGCTGAACCAATCTAACAATGCATATCTGTTGGCTTCGATAGGCGCCAGAGGAAATATCCTCAACATGGTACAGATGAGCATGTTTTTGGGCCAGCAATCCGTCAGAGGCAAGCGTCCTACTCGTGGGTACAACGGCCGCATGCTCCCATATTTTAAGAAGAATACGAAAGATCCAAAATCCAAGGGATTCGTTACATCAAGTTTCTTCGAGGGCCTGACGCCTATGGACATGTACCAGCACGCAATGGGTTCTAGGGATTCACAAATGACAAAGTCATTGGTAACTGCAGTAAGCGGATACATGTACAGGAGACTAATAAACGCCATGATGGATTTCTATGTAGACTCGGACCTAAGCGTCAAGGACGCCAATGGCGAACTAATACAGACATTATACGGTGGCGATGGCATAGATCCTACGTTGGAGGCCGTGGCACATCAAAAAGAGTGAGGCGCATAATCATGAGTGTTAAAAACGAAAAAAAATTCAACGTAGTATACGGCGAAGCGGTTGGCGCAGTGGCTGCGCATTCCTTCGGTGAACCGTCTACACAGATGGTACTGAGGACTTTCCACAGCGCAGGCATAGCGTCGTCGGTAGTCACTGGGCTTCCGAGGATATTGGAGCTTGTCGATGCACGAAAAAAGCAGCAGTCCCCTATAATGACTATAAGGCTCGAGAAAAGCTACGCCAAAAACTACGAGAAGGCCAAGCAGGTGAAGGCGCAGTTCGAAGAAGTGCTTGTAAAATCGCTTCTGGAAAGCTTTACCGAAGACCTTAAGAATGTCACAATGCTGCTGGAATTCAGCAAGGAAAAACTAGCACAGTCCGATCTGACGCTAAAATTTATATCTGGAAAACTTCAGGCGAAGTTCGAAAGCATAGAGACTGAGCAGGAAGGCAATAAACTGAAGATAAAATACAAAAGCAAAAAGGAGATGAAATCGGCAAGGACCATGTTTGTCAACATGCGCAACTTCGCGATAAAAGGCCTGCAAGGCATAAAAAAGGCTACCGTCCAGCAGGACGACGATGGTGAATTTTACATAGTCACGAGCGGCAGCAATATGGCTGGCGCGCTTGAAATTGAGGGCGTCGATAAGGAGCACCTCTACAGCAACGATATGTTCGACGTGCTGAAGGTCTATGGGATAGAAGCCGCAAGGAACATGATTGCAAACGAGCTCAAAAAAACAATGGACGAGGAAAATGTGTCCGTAGGATTCAGGCATATAGGGCTGCTCGCGGATGCCATGACATATGGTGGCAGCATCAAGAGTGCGGGAAGGCATGGCATAGCCGGCAACAAGGCGTCAGTATTTGCAAGAGCGTCGTATGAAGAAACCGTAAAGCACTTCGTGAACGCGAGCGTATTCGGGGAGCGTGATCCGCTCAAGGGCGTTTCGGAGAACATACTTATAGGCAAACAGATAAACGTAGGCACCGGCAGGATCAAGCTGGCGATAAAAAAAGAAGATCTTAAAAAGGTCGACGCGGAAAAATAACTTTGCCATAATGGTAAATTTGATTTATAAATTTGTTTTGGTGTATACGAATGGTACAAGATAGACAGGAGAGGCCTTTTGACCTGCTGAATAAGGTAATCGGGCAGCATGTTCTAATAAGGCTGAAGAACAATGTGGGCATACGCGGAAAAGTGACATCTTTCGATGCGCACATGAACATAGTATTGGAAAGTGCGGAAGAGCTCAATGGAGATGGAGAGATAAAAGCCAAGCTTGGAACAATACTGCTGCGCGGCGGAAATATAATATTTGTATCGCCCGTATAAAAATGAATAAACGAATGACATGCATTTGGGTATCAAGGCAGATGTTTTGCCTTGTCATGCCATTCTAAATAAATAGAATGATGCAAATAAATGATACTTATCCTTTGGGCTTCTGGCGCAACGGTAGCGCGCCTGCATGGCATGCAGGAGGTTGCGGGTTCAAAATTCGCCCCATAAAAAGGGCGCATGAAAATCCCGCGAAGTCCATTCAAACATGCGCCATGCATAAGGCATCTAGCGGAATGCATCAAAGCACTATCGATGCAAGGAACAGGAAAAATCCAATTATTACGGATATCTCAGTCTGCAAAAGCGTAGCATGCAGGTATTTGTAAAGGAAACCAGACACATCTATAATCATGATTCCCAAAAAGAAAAGAGGATACCTGTATTTTGATGGCATTAATCTTTTCATGGTATCACCAGCGATATAATCGTAAAGTTGAGCGGAAGCCCTGCCGAAAGCGCCCTCAGGTAAAGATCCACGCTTATAAACAATATCAGGCTGGCCCATGCAAGTGCCTCATGGTGAACATTGAAATATGATTGGAGTCTGAAGAACCTGTTCCTAGATTTTCCGGCAAGCTTGCATCCATAGCAATCCACTCTGCCTCCAGTAAGATGCCTCACGGCATGGCAGGAGAACACCCAAACTGTAACTACAACTGCGTTTGCAAGCAGCAGCAGGCTGCCAAATGTTATTTTTAATATGCCTGAATAAGCCACTGCTATATAAAAATCATAGAAAAAGAACGGAAGGATCAATACTGAGAAATACATGAAATACCTGTGAAGATTCTCTATTCTAAAGAATCCGGTTTCCCCGCTATAGCTTCTAGCCGGGCTGTCCTCCCTTGCGTTCGTAGCGCATGCGATCGGATGCTTGAATACATGCCTGTGGTAGTCTTTCCTGTATGCATAGCAGGTCAGCCTAAAAAGCCCGACGAATGGCAGCACTAGCACCGTAGGTGAATAGAATGGATCTATCAAGCCGTTCAATTCCTTTACTGGAAATGACATCATTGCAAATATGGTGAATGCTATCAGGAATATGAATGACCAAAGCCTCCAGTTCGGCTCGAGAAACTCTTCTGGTATGATGTTTCTAAAATCCATAAAGTTACCTGTTAAGCTTTTTAGCCAGCCACAGAAGGGGGTCGTATGAATTGTCTACAACTCTTTCCTTCTCTTGTATGATTGCATTGTCCGTTATCGCAATATTTTCAGGGCATACCTCTTGGCAGCATTTTGTTATATTGCAATATCCCAATCCGCCTTCCTTATTCAAGAATTCGGACCTGTCTGCCGAATCAAGAGGATGCATGTCAAGCGATGCAGCTTTTACCATGTGCCTTGGCCCGAAATAAGGTTTTTTGTGCTCTCTGATTACATGACAGACATCCTGGCACAAAAAGCATTCTATGCACTTCCTGAATTCTTGGGAACGCTTTACGTCCATCTCATCTATGCGCCACGGTTCCGGCAAGCCTTCCTTTGGCTTGAACGCAGGCATCCTTCTTTCTATCTCGAAATTTTCAGATACGTCTGTAACAAGATCCTTTACAAGGGGAAATGCCCTCATTGGGCTCACCTTGACATTGCCATTAAGCTTGTCTATCCTTGTCTTGCACATGAGTGCTGGTATATTGTTTATTTCGGCAGCACATGACCCGCATCGAGCTGCCTTGCAGTTCCATCGCACTGCCAATGTCGTATCTAGATTTTGCTCCACGTAGCGCACAGCATCAAGCACTACCATGCCCTCTTCCATCGGCACTTCAAAGTCCTGGTAAAAGCCCTTTTCACCACTTGATGGATCGTTCCGGTATATGCTGATTGTAAATTTTTTCTCATTTGTCATTTATACTCCTCTTCCTTGACGAATTGTTTTAGCCTATCTGGCATTTCGGGCACTTTTACGGCATCAATGAGCATGCTCCCATCGCTGCCTTTTTCTATGGTTATGTTCTTAAGCCATTCCCTGCTCTTTTTAGGGAAATCGCTTCTGGTATGCGCGCCTCTGCTTTCCTTCCTGAGCAATGCGCTCCTTACTATGGCCTCGCCTGCAATCAGCATATTCCCCAGCTCTAAACACGTCAGAAGGCCTTGGTTGTATTTCATTCCTCCGCGCACTGCAATCTTATTGTATTCTAACTTAAGGAATTCGATGTCTTTGAGCGCTTTGTTTAAATCTTCCTCATTCCTGACTATGCCTACATTATTCTGCATCGTGTCCCTAAGCTTTTCTACAAGTGAATACGGATTAGTGCCGCCGTCCGCATCTGATGCGTACCTGGCAACTCTCGCCATCTCTCGTGATATGTCGGTTTCGCTTACGGCACTTTCAGCTGCGTTTTTGATATATTTTGAAATGGCTTCGCCTGCCCTTTTGCCGAATACAAGTATGTCTGCCAGCGAGTTGCCGCCGAGCCTATTGGCGCCATGCAGGCCTGAAGCGACCTCGCCTGCAGCAAATAAGCCATTCACATTCGTCCTGCAGGTCTCGGGATCAACCTTTATGCCTCCCATTTGATAGTGCACGGTAGGTGCAACTTCCATCTTTTGCTTTGTTATGTCAACTCCTGCGAAATCCATGAATTGGGAATACATGCCCGGAAGCTTCCTCTTTATGAAATCAGCACCCTTATGGCTTATGTCCAAGTATACTCCGCCGTGTTCTGTTCCGTTGCCTTTTTGTATCTCATAGTGTATTGATCTGGCAACTACATCGCGTGCATCAAGCTCCATCTTTTTAGGGGAATAACTTTTCATGAAACGCTCCCCTTTGCTGTTAAGCAGTATGCCCCCCTCTCCCCTAACGCCCTCAGTGACCAAAAGCCCTTTGACTCCTGGTGGATATACCATGCCGGTCGGATGGAATTGTATCATCTCCATGTCCATAAGCGTGGCCCCTACATGATACGCCAGCCCCAAACCGTCACCAGTGGACTCCCATGAATTTGATGTAGTCTTGTATATTCGCCCTGCTCCGCCTGTGGCTATTAATATTGATTTGGTGTCGAAGACGACAAACCTACCGGTTCTGAAGCGTATGCCTATCGCTCCATATATTCCATTGCTATTAGAGAATATTTTGGTTATGTAAACCTCATCAAATACGGCTATATTCCTATGCAGGGTTTGGTCTTCAAGCGTGCGTATCAATTCGAGCCCGGTCTTGTCACCTACATGGCAAAGCCGTCTATATGTGTGTCCGCCGAACGCCCTTTGCATTATCTTGCCTTCTGGTGTCCTATCAAAAAGCGCCCCGAACTTTTCGAGCTCATAAACCCTGTCGGGCGCCTCCGTGGCAAGTATTTCTGCCATCCGCCAATTTGCAAGGTATACCCCCTCTACAATGGTGTCTGAAAAATGCACCATCCAATTATCCTTGCTGTCGACATTTCCTACTGATGCCGCTATGCCTCCCTCTGCCATCACGGTATGTGCCTTCCCAAGCAGGGATTTGGAAACAACCGTAACAGACGCATTGCCTTCGGCAGCAGATATGGCGGCGCGCATACCTGCCCCGCCTGCGCCTATTATCAAAACATCCGTTTTTACCCTATCGTAATCATCAATCATCAAAGTGCCTCTAAAGACTTTTTAAGGAATACCTTTTTATCTTGATTTGACAAATGAGATAATGAATTAAAGTATATAAAGTTATGCGGGATGAAGTGTTGATATGGGTCCAAAATATAGGATTGAAAAAGATGTTCTTGGAAACGTGAAGGTTCCCTACGGGGCATATTACGGCTCAGAAACTGAAAGAGCTAAAGAAAACTTTCCCATATCCGGGATGCACATGCAGCAGTCTTTTATAATTGCATACGCTACTTTGAAGAAGGCTGCAGCCATATCCAATATGAAAGTGGGGAAACTTGAAAAGGATAGAGCCCTGCCTATAATAAAAGCATGCAATGAAATCATATCTGGAAAGCTATATGATCAATTCGTTGTAGACATATTTCAGGCGGGCGCAGGAACTAGCACAAACATGAACCTGAATGAAGTCATAGCAAATAGGGCATTGGAGCTTGCGGGGCGAAAGAAAGGCGATTACAGATTTATACATCCAAACGACCATGTTAACATGTCGCAGTCTACAAACGATACATATCATGCAGCAACACGAATAGCGGCTTATCTAGGGCTTAAAAATCTGTCAGGCCATTTAAAGAGGCTTGAATCCGCATTGGCACTTAAGTCAAAAGAATTTTCCGGCATAATAAAGATAGGGCGCACTCATCTGCAAGATGCTGTGCCTATGACTCTGGGCCAGGAATTTGAAGGTTACAAAGGCAGCGTTGAGTATGCGATGAAAAGCCTCAATAGCGCATCTAAAGAGCTATTGGAAATACCCTTGGGCGGCACTGCGCTCGGCACAGGCATCAATGCGTCGAAAGACTATCAAAGAACCGCCATCCGCGAATTGAACAATATGTTGAAGGCCAGGTTTAAGCATTCAACTAACATTTTTGCAGGCATGCAAAACGAATATGCAGAGATTATGTTAGGCAATGCCTTGGAAACGGCTGCAATATTGGTTGGAAAAATTTCCAATGATTTCAGGCTCCTGGGCTCCGGCCCAAACGCCGGCTTCAATGAATTGATATTGCCACCAGTGCAGCCGGGATCGTCGATAATGCCGGGCAAAATAAATCCAAGCATGGCGGAAATGCTGAATATGGTGTGCTTTCAGGTAATGGGCAATTGCAAAACGATAAGGGAATCGGCGAACTCAGGGCAGCTTGAACTTAACGTATTCATGCCAATTATAGCATTCAACCTTCTATATTCAATTGATATACTTGGTAATGGCATAGATGCATTTACAGAAAGGTGTGTCAAAGGCGTAAAGGCCAATACAAAAGCAATAGAAAAGCATATAGAGATGGACACATCGATTGCTACGGCGCTGAGTCCTTATATCGGCTACGCGAAAGCTGCAGAGATTGCGAAAGCTGCACACGAAAAAGGGAAGAGCGTAAAGGAGATATGCATAGCTATGGGCATAATGGACCGTGCCAAGCTAAATAAGATACTTGATCCTAAAAACCTAATATAAGCGAAGGGATGTAATTATGGTAACAAAAGAAGACGCATTAAAGGCACATATGGAATCAAAAGGCAAAGTGGAAAGCGCTCCAAAGGTCAGGCTGGCTAATGGGGACGATTTGGCAAAATATTATACGCCAGGAGTCGCATACGTATGCCAAGAGATAAATGCAGACAAATCAAAGGCATACGATTATACAAATAAAGGGAATACGATAGCGATAATATCCGATGGTACAAGAATACTTGGCTTGGGGAATATAGGCCCGGAAGCCGGGCTGCCTGTGATGGAGAGCAAAGCGTTGCTGTTTAAAAAGCTTGCTGGAATTGATGCAATGCCGTTATGCCTGAACACTACGGATGAAAACGAGATAGTGAATTTTGCAAAGCATATATCTCCATCCATAGCGGGCATCAATATAGAGGACATAGAATCTCCAAAATGTTTCAGCATTGCAGAAAGGCTCTCAAACGAATTGCAGATTCCAATACTGCATGACGACCAGCACGGCACTGCGCTCGTGGCCATAGCTGGCGTTATGAACGCGCTCAATATAGCCGGAAAGAACCTCAAGGCGTCGAAAATAGTGGTGAACGGCGCAGGTGCGGCAGGCTTGGGCATTTCAAGGATGTTCGGGTATATGAAGATGGAGAACATCTATGTTTTGGATAGCAACGGGCTTATATACAGGGACAGGCAGGAGCACATGAACAAATACAAGGATGAGATAGCCCGCATCACGAACGGCGCAAACAAGAGCGGCATGCTTTCAGATATAATAGAAAATGCCGATATTCTTATAGGCGCTTCCAAGGCCAATGCATTCAGCAAGGAAATCATATCAAAGATGAATGAGAAACCAATAGTGTTCGCATTAGCAAATCCCGATCCTGAAATACCATATGCAGAAGCGATGGAAGCAGGCGCGTTCATAGCCGCAACAGGCAGGTCAGATGCGCCGAACCAGGTTAACAACATGCTGAGCTTTCCTGCTGTAATGAGGGGGCTTCTAGACTCGGGTGCATCAAGGATTGATTACTCGATGCTATATAACGGCGCAAAGGCCCTTGCAAGAAGCGTAGGCAAACGATTGGCAAGGGACCACATATTGCCGTCAATATCAGAAGGGAAAGAGCTTTCCAAAGCCATATCTGATGTCGCAATTGCAATAGCTGATACTGCTATCAAATCACATAATGCCAGATCTGATATAAGTTCAGATGCAATAAAAAGCGGCCTTGCATCCAGGGCTAGATTATATAAGAAAATGGAAAAACTTGTAAAGAAGCCGTGATGCTCTGCCAAGCGTAAAAATTTCGGGCCGGCATGCATAGCATTATTAAGTTTTATTCGGAATAGTGATAGGGTTGCATGTATTTGAATCTATCTGAAGGTGTAAACCTCGATGCCCAGCAGGTAATCACAGGAAGGTGCTGTGTCATAGGCCAAAGCGGATCGGGCAAATCATTCCTGATAGGCGTACTGATAGAGGAAATGTGTAAAGCCAAACTGCCTTTTATTGTGATCGATACAGAAGGCGAATACAGGAACCTCAAATCAATTTTTAATGCACTTTGGGTAAGCGAAGATCCATCATCGGATGTAAAGCACGATATCGACTATCAGCGCCTCGCATCGCAAAGCATATCTTCAGGAATTCCAATAATATTCGACGTATCTGACCTTACCGATAAATCAAAGCCTGTATTTGACATGCTGCAGGCTCTCTATTCTATTGAAGAAAGGCTGAAATCTCCGTATCTGGTGATAGTTGAAGAGGCAGATAAATTCGCCCCTCAAATGATGCATAAAGGGGTAAACATGATAGAGGAGATAAGCGTTAGGGGTCGCAAGCGCGGCATAGGCCTGGTAGTGGCTACACAGCGCCCTGCGAATATAAGCAAAAATGTGCTGGCTCAATGCTCATATGGATTCATTGGCAAGCTTACAATAGAAAATGACCTTTCTGCGGTGAGTACACTCTTCGAGAATCGAAAGAAGCTTGAGGCAATAACAAAACTGCCCGCCGGCAACTTCATGCCTTTTGGCATAAATGAGGACAATCCTTTCAAAGTAAAGCAAAGGATGATGTCGCATATGGGGGACACCCCTGATCTTGCTGGCATGCATGACGTAAAAACAGACATATCGGACGTTATAAAAAACCTGTCCGAAAATCCCGGGCATAAGGATGAAGAGGGCGTAAGCAGGAAACAGAAAGCCTCTAAGCTGTTTGTCATCAAGGGGAACTATGATGTTGAGCAAGCAAAATCCTTTGCGTTGAAGCTTTACAATAACCCGATAAATAAGATGCGCCTAAATCGCGAAAACGTGGAATCTGTGGAAAAGGCATACCTGCCTATGCTTAATGTGCAGATAATACAACCAACCAAAAATGCATCGACTTTCAAGGAGTTCTATTCATTGCTCAGCCCCGATGGGAAGATCATACAAATAAAGAAGTCAATAGTTTTCATCGATCCTGGGATAAGCAAGTCAATCCCCATCTCTCAGCCGGAGCAGGACGTATCAAGAGCCCTCATGATATACGGAGGACTCGACATAAAAAAACTCTCTGCCAGGTTGGGATTTTCGCAAAACAAGCTTTCAGTCATGCTGCTATCCCTGGAAAGAAGAGGCATCATAAAAAAATCCAAGGATAAATATGTAATAAATACATTTCTTAGATATGCATCCCGGAAGCCTGTGGAGTGCATAGAAGAAAAGTCTGCCGGCATATTGCCATATGCCAATGTGAGCCAGCAGAAACTTATAAAATATGCAAGGCTGATATTTCCCGGATGCAGCGTATCGCCAGTAGCGCTTGTCCACCTGCCTATATATAAAATAGTGTTGCGCAGCAGTAACAGGATAAAAGTGATCATGCTTGACGCAATAGGATTCAAGGACCAAAGCAGGTATGTAAATCCGATAAAAGCATAGGCTCATATCTCTGTAGATTCGCCTGGCTTCAATATCCTGACATCTGTTACGCCTGCTAATCCGCGTGCAAATCTTTCCGGGTCCTGCTTTATTGCCTCAAATGTATTATAATGCATGGGCATGGTCACATCTGCCTTTATCATCTTCGCCGCCAAGACTGCTTCATCAGGGCCCATTGTAAAGAATCCTCCTATTGGCAGCAATGCAACATTCGGTTTATACATATCTCCGATAAGCTTCATGTCTCCGAAAAGCGCTGTGTCGCCTGCATGGTATATCGTCTTACCATCGCCCTTTATTATAAAACCTGTCGGATTGCCGCTATGCACCGCCGGCACCAATCCAATGCGTATTGCGCCAAAATCGTTTAAGCTTCCAATATTCATGCCTATTATCATATCATCAGGGAGA